>CBFHNK010000004.1:0-58390 GCA_965657195.1 uncultured Schleiferiaceae bacterium | reverse complement strand
AGTCGGCCGGCCACACAGACTTCGGCGTAGGCCTCGGGGTTGGCGGCGTAGCCGCTTAAAATGTCGGCCGCGTGGTGGGACACGGGTACTTCGGCCGCGGGGTAGGGATCCACGCCCAATGCGCGGAGTTCTCCCAATGCCTGGCGTCGAAAAAGTTCTTGTTCGCTGAGTTGGCGCTCCATGCGGCAAAGATAAGGGCTTGACCTCGCGCGGGGGCGGGCGAATCCGAGCGCCGTATCTTTGCGGCCCTCAAGTATTTTACTATGTCTGACCGCCGCGTTCGCGTTCGTTTTGCCCCCAGCCCCACCGGCCCGCTCCATATGGGTGGGGTCCGCACCGCTTTGTACAACTACCTCTTTGCCAAAAAGTTAGGCGGAGACTTCTTGCTCCGCATCGAAGACACGGACCAAACTCGCTTTGTTCCCGGCGCCGAGCAGTACATCGTGGACGCGCTGGCTTGGTGCGGAATTTCGCCTGACGAAGGCATCGGCGTGAACGGCCAAATCGCCGACCACGGCCCGCACGCGCCCTACCGCCAGTCCGACCGCAAGCCCATGTACCGCGCCTACGCCGACCAGCTTTTGGCCGCCGGCCACGCCTACTACGCGTTTGACACGCCCGAAGAGCTTGACGCGATTCGCGAACGGTCGAAATCCGCCGGAAACCCCAACTGGCAGTACAACAGCATCACGCGTACCGCGATGAAAAACAGCCTCACGCTGCCCGAAGACGAGGTTGCGCGCCGACTGGACGCTGGTGATGCCTACGTAATCCGCGTGAAAATGCCCCGCAACGAAGAGGTCAAGTTTGAAGACCGCATTCGCGGCTGGGTAAGCGTCAATACGCTCAACCTCGACGACAAAGTCCTGCTCAAAGGCGACGGAATGCCCACCTACCACCTCGCCAACGTGGTCGACGACCACCTGATGGAAATCACCCATGTGATCCGCGGCGAAGAGTGGCTTCCTTCGGCACCCCTTCACGTACTCTTGTACCGCTTTTTCGGTTGGGAACAGCCTGAATTTGCGCACCTTCCGCTACTGCTTCGCCCCGACGGCAACGGCAAGTTGTCCAAGCGCGACGGCGACCGCCTGGGCTTTCCGGTGTTTCCGCTCAACTGGGCCAACGCCGAGACGGGCGAGACCGCGAGCGGGTACCGCGAGCGTGGATTCTACCCCGAAGGATTTGTAAACATGCTAGCCTTTTTGGGCTGGAACCCCGGAACCAACCAAGAGATCTTTTCGCTGGACGAGCTTGTGCAGGCCTTCTCAATCGACAAGGTCCACAAAGCGGGCGCCCGCTTTGACTTTGAAAAAGCCAAGTGGTTCAACCAGCAGCACTTGCGCCAGCGTTCTGCTGAAGTACTCGCCGCTGAATACCAAGCCGGCGTTGCTGAAACCTTTGGCGTCCACGTAGATACCTCATTCGCCCACAAGGCGTTGACCCTCTTTTTGGACCGCGCTGAATTTATGTCGGACGCCGTCCACGCAGCCCCGTACCTCTTTGCCCAGCCTGCGGAATACGATTCCGTAATGGTGGGTAAAAAATGGACACCTGAGTCGGCCGGACATCTGCACAGCCTGGTGCCCCTCTGGGCTGCAAGCAACTACAGCGAGTCCGCCCTCGAAGAAGCGTTTAAAGCGTTTCTAGCCGAAACCGGACTCGGATTCGGTGCGGTCGGCCCCGTCGTACGCCTTGCCATTGCCGGAACCACCCAAGGCCCGAGCATCTTCGGTGTGATGGAGCTTCTTGGCCGTTCCGAATGTGAGGCCCGTATTGAAAAAGCCATTGCCACACTCGGATAAGGTATCATGAATCGCCGCACTCGAATAGACCTCGTCAACCAGCGTGAGTACGCCTTTCACGGCTGCCTTCCCGAAGAGGCGATCATCGGAAGCGACTACTTGATCAACGTGCGCGCTTGGGCGAATGTGACTGAATCTGCGTCCACAGACAACCTCAACGATACCCTCGACTACGTGGCCCTTCGCCGCATCGTCAGTGAAGAAATGGCAATCCGCGCCAACCTTCTCGAAACGGTTCTGGAGCGAATAACCACTCGCGTACTCAAGGAACACCCTATCGTTGAACGTATTAAAGTTTCGCTCGCCAAGCTCAACCCACCTTTAGACGGAGACGTCAAGGCCGTGCGCGTGGTCTGGGACGTTCGCCGCTAGGCCATATTCACATCCGGCGCGCAGGGTTCGTCGGATTTCGCTACTTTTGCACTCCTCCATGGTCTCGTGGCCGAGAGGTTAGGCAAGGCTCTGCAAAAGCTTGTACAGCGGTTCGAATCCGCTCGAGACCTCCAAAATCAACCGGTAGCCCCAAAGCTGCCGGTTTTTTTATTTCTCGTTTTAAGCAACTAGCTTATTAAGCGCTTCGCGCTAAGGCGCCTTCGGCGCTAGGGCTGCTTCGCAGCTACAGCCGCAGCGCGGCATTAGGATCTGATCGCCCGCAAGCCAACGAGCTAACCGTGCCAATCTTGCTACCCTCGCCAACGAGCTACCCTCGCCAACGAGCCAATATTGCCAACCTCGCCAATATTGCTATATTCGTCAGACCAACCAATGAACCAAATCACTTATGATACTCGTGCTTTCTCCCCAAGAAGGCCTGCGCAAGCGTTTCGAAGAAACACTTAAGGCCCAGCACATTGAGGTAGCTCAAGCGTCCAGTATAGCCGACTGGATTGAGCAAAACTGCCTCAAACTTCCCTACCTCGCACTACTGGACATCACCCACACCAATGACGGTGGGGCGGCAATGATGGACGAACTCGGACAGTACGAAGACCTCAATATGCTGTGGGTCGTCATGGTATCGGTTCCGTGCAGCATCAACCACCGGATTCAAAGCCTTCGCAATGGTGCCCTGGACTGCTTGCCGGCAGATATCGATTCCGAAGAATTTATGCTCAAGGCCAAGCGATTCATGGACTTAAGCCCGCGAAGCAAGTATGCCCCGCCCGCTGAAATGACTGAACGTGAGCGCATTGTGGCCATGATCCAAAAAAGCCTCAAGCAAAACATCAATGTCGAGAGCCTTGCGCGGGCGCTCCACATGAGCCGTAGCTCGCTTCAGCGCGCCTGCATCCGCCACTTTAAAATCGGGCCTAAAGAACTGATCACCCAGCACAAAATTCAGCAGGCAATGCGGCTTATTGAGCTGGGATCCAACAATGTAGCGTCGCTCGCCTTTACAGTGGGCTACAGCAACGTCAACAACTTCATTTCAGCCTTTAAGCGTATGACGAGCCAGACGCCAAAGGAGTACATGAAGCACAAGCACAAGCTTGAGGAACAGCACGCCTAGAACATAAAACGCATGGTTTGAGGGGCTACCTTTGCAGGGTAAGCCCTTTGAACTATGAATACCCCCTCTTTTCTTCGCGAACTCGGAATCCAAAACCACAACGCAGGCACATGGATCGGAAGTCAGTCATTTGACAGCACAGAGCGCATTACCAGCAGCACGCCTGTAGATGGTAGCGTAATCGGTAGTGTGTCGGTCACGACGGCCGAACAGTACAATCAAGCTGTTGAAGCCGCCCATGCTGCGTACCTAGAATGGCGCAACGTGCCTGCGCCCAAACGTGGAGAAGTGGTTCGCCAGTTCGGCAACCTGCTCCGCCAGCACAAAGAAGCCCTTGGTGCATTGGTGAGCTACGAAATGGGTAAATCCCTCGCTGAGGGTCTTGGTGAAGTTCAAGAAATGATCGACATCTGCGACTACGCTGTGGGTCTTTCGCGCCAATTAGCCGGCCTCACGATGAAGTCTGAGCGCCCTGACCACTTTATGATGGAACAGTGGCATCCCTTAGGCGTCGTAGGCGTTATTTCAGCCTTTAATTTTCCAGTCGCCGTTTGGGCCTGGAACGCGTGCATCGCCTGGGTATGCGGTGATGCGGTGGTTTGGAAGGCCTCTGAAAAAGTTCCCTTGAACGCCGTCGCGTGCCAGCTTCTTTGGAACCAAATTGCTGAAGCCAACAACGTCCCAGCTGGCCTCTCGTGCATCGTCACTGGCGGAGTTGATGTAGGTGTGTGGATGTCTGAGGATCGCCGCCTTCCGGTGCTTTCTGCTACTGGTTCTACCCGTATGGGTCGCGAAGTAGGTAAAAAAGTTGCCGAGCGATTTGGCCGCAGCATCCTTGAACTTGGTGGCAACAACGCCATTATCGTCACGCCTACTGCCGACCTTAAAATGACCGTGACTGCTGCGGTATTCGGAGCCGTTGGCACCGCCGGACAGCGCTGCACCTCTACGCGCCGCCTCATTATTCACGAAAGCATTTTTAGCAAAGTCATTGACGCCATTAAAAACGCCTACGGTCAGCTCAAAATCGGTACCCCATTAAACGCTGAAAACCACGTTGGCCCATTAATCGATGCTGCTGCCGTATCGATGTACCTCAATGCGCTTGACGCCGTAGATGACGCTGGCGGAACCTTCCACCTCCGTGGTACCCAACTTCAGGGTCCGGGATACGAGGGCGGTTGCTACGTGAGTCCTTCCATCGCTGAAGTAGAAAACCACTGGTCCATAGTGCAGCACGAAACATTCGCCCCACTGCTCTACGTCATGAAGTACAGCACCTACGAAGAAGCCGTTGCCCTTCAGAATGGCGTTCCCCAAGGACTGAGTTCCGCAATTATGACTGGATCGATGCAAGAGGCCCAGCGCTTCTTGAGTGCTGACGGTTCCGACTGCGGAATCGCCAACGTCAACATCGGCACCAGCGGAGCTGAAATCGGCGGAGCCTTTGGAGGTGAAAAAGAAACCGGTGGTGGTCGCGAAAGCGGTTCCGACGCCTGGAAGGCCTACATGCGTCGCCAGACCAACACCTTGAACTACGGAACTTCGCTTCCTTTAGCCCAAGGCATCGTTTTCAACATTTAACCATTACCATAATTCTTTTCTAAAACGTAGTAGTATTAGTCCGTTGATAGGTTGAATAACTTGATTGATGATTCTTTGGACTTTTGAGTTATCCACAGATATCAACGGTTTATTAACGCTCGTAATTCGTTTATAGAACTATCATTCAGCACGTTATAATTTTAAGTTCACAAACCATTTACGATCTATTCACTACGTAATGTTCTTAACTCTCAACGCCCCAAGTGTCGGTAACCACGAGTACTTCACCACTACCTCTGTGGATAAATGAATGCTTGAGTTTGATTGATTGGAGTTGTGAGCACTTATTAGCCACTTATTAACGACTTATTCACATGAAACTATCTCTCGGATCAGATCACGCAGGATATTCTCTTAAAGAGGCCATAAAAGCGCATCTTACTCAATTAGGACACGAAGTTCACGACTGCGGAGCGTACAGTTTGGATTCTGTAGACTATCCAGACTTTGGTCATGCCGTAGCTACTGATGTGCAAAATGGAGCCGCTGAGCTTGGAATCGTGGTCTGCGGGAGTGGAAACGGCATCAATATGTCCGTAAATAAGCACGACGGTGTTCGTGGTGCGCTGTGCTGGCTTCCTGAGTTGGCTTCACTTGCGCGCCAGCACAACGATGCAAATGTGCTTTCACTTCCGGGACGCTTTATCAGTGAGGCTGTTGGTTTGGAGTGTGTCGATTCTTTTTTGAATGCGGAATTTGAAGGCGGTCGTCATGCAGGTCGTGTAGCAAAAATTTCTTGTGGCGATCACGTTTGAAGTTCCGAAACTGAAAGGCTTCGCTAAGAAGCAAACTGCGGACTGGCTTCAGTTGGTTGCAGAAAAAGAGGGTGCGCGCATTCAGCGCCTTCACTACAAGTCATTTAAGCGCCAAGAAATGATAGAGTTAAATACTCAATTCCTTGGACATGAATACGATACGGATATTATAAGCTTTTCAATTCAAGAGCATCCACTACCTATTGATGCAGATTTTGCGTTAGGTTGGGATCAAATCAACGAACAAGCCATTGAGTTGGACCAACCTTTGGTTAAAGAGGTACACAGGATACTGGTTCACGGACTTCTACACTGTCTAGGATTCGACGACCATTCAGAAGATGACCAGCACGAAATGAGAGCAAAAGAAGATTTCTACTTAAGTATTCATCCAGAGTGTTCCACGTGGAACAGTAAGTAGTATGATGACGTACGATATTGTTGTAGTTGGAGCTGGTCATGCCGGTAACGAAGCTGCCGCCGCAGCTGCGAAGTTGGGAGCAAAAGTTCTTCTCGTTACGATGAACATGCAGACTATTGGTCAAATGAGCTGCAATCCAGCAATGGGTGGTGTGGCAAAGGGCCAAATAGTTCGAGAAATCGACGCATTGGGAGGTTTAAGTGGCATCATATCCGATAAGACGGCGATACAGTTTCGCATGCTAAACCGCAGTAAAGGTGCCGCCATGTGGAGTCCTCGTACTCAGAACGATCGCTGGAGGTTTGCAGAGGAGTGGAGGCTTGCACTTGAAGCAATCCCCAACTTAGACTTTATTCAAAGCACGGTGGATGAAGTGCTGCTCAATGGTTCTGAAGTTCGAGGTGTAGTTCTTCAAAGCGGACAAGAAATTAGCTGCCGTAAGGTGGTTCTAACAAGTGGTACATTCCTGAATGGAATCATGCACATTGGTACGCGCCAAATGAATGGAGGTCGAAGTGCAGAGGGAACGGCACGCGGCATTACCGCGTGTCTGCAATCTTTTGGATTTGATCACGGTCGTATGAAAACTGGTACGCCTCCGCGAATTGATGGCCGCAGTTTGGACTACTCAAAATTCGAGGTTCAAGAGGGTGATGCCAAGCCCGGCACATTCAGCTATTGGGCTTCAAGGCCAATGGAGCGCCAAATGAATTGCTGGATTGCGCACACTTCGGAGTCCGTTCACGACACCCTGCGGTCAGGATTTGACCGCAGTCCTTTGTTCAACGGAGCCATTCAAAGCTCTGGTCCTCGCTACTGCCCCAGTATTGAAGACAAAATCAATCGGTTTGCGGATAAGACAAGCCACCAACTCTTTGTAGAGCCCGAGGGCTGGAATACAGTGGAGATGTACATCAATGGTTTTTCTACGAGCCTTCCTGAGGAAGTCCAGCACGAAGCGTTGCGTAAAGTTGAAGGTTTTGAAAACGTAAAATTCTTCCGTCCGGGATACGCTGTAGAATACGACTACTTTCCGCCTACACAATTGAAGCACAGTCTTGAGACCAAACTGGTATCAGGATTGTATTTTGCTGGCCAAATCAACGGTACTACTGGCTACGAAGAAGCTGCCTGCCAAGGATTAATGGCTGGAATTAACGCGGCTCGCTCCATTCGGGACGAAGAGGCCATGCAGCTGGACCGTAGCGAGGCATACATCGGGGTCCTCATTGATGACCTTATCACTAAGGGCACCGAGGAGCCGTACCGAATGTTTACGAGTAGGGCAGAGTTCCGACTAAGCCTCAGACAGGATAACGCAGACCGCCGCCTAACAGCAATTGGACGCGAAATCGGACTGGTTGGAGACGAACAGTGGGCAGCTTTTGAGGCTAAGGAAGCGCAAAGGTTCCACGTGGAACAATGGCTAAGCGCACAAACAGCTGAACCGGCGCACTGGAACGATTGGCTTGAATCCAAGGGTACAACGGCGCTACGTCAAAAGGGCCCGCTTTCGTCACTTATTGCACGCCCCCAGCTTAGTTTAGAGGAGCTCCGAAACCACCTGAATGCCGCAGATATGCCTACCGCTGACGATCTTGTGTGGGAACAAGTAGAAATAGACGCCAAGTATGCGGGCTACCTCGAGAAGGAACAGGAGCAAGTAGGCAAACTAAAACGGCTGGAGTCCGTTCGGATTCCAACTGGTTTTGACTTTTTACGTATCACCGCGCTCAGTATCGAGGCGCGACAAAAATTGGAACGCCTTCGTCCAGAAACAGTAGGACAAGCAAGTCGAATTTCCGGAGTTTCGCCTTCGGATATTCAAGTGCTACTGGTTCACCTAGGCCGATAGTTCCACGTGGAACAGATGAATACACTAAGTTGTCCAAGCTGCGGGAGCAGTACGCGAAATTCTACACTCAAGGTGGTGGATCACATGGTCAGCCAAGAGGAGTTCGCCGTTGAATTTTGTGAATGCGGATTGGGAATAACCAATCCAAGGCCTGCTGAAATCGGCCCGTACTACGACAGCCCAGCGTACACGTCGCACAGTGATACCAATGCGGGGCTTTTTGGCACGCTGTATGGAGCTGCTCGGACGTTTGCAGCCCGACAAAAAGTGGGCCTCATCAAGTCTACTACCAAAAAATCGCGGGGAAGCATGCTTGACTACGGTTGCGGCGTCGGAGTTTTTACGGCGCGGGCCGAACGCCAAGGATGGTCGGTGCAGGGAATTGAGTTGTCGGATGCCGCTAGGGCGTTAGCAAACAAAAAACTGAAAAACGGGCGTGTAGTGAAGGAGCGCTCCGAGCTCACAGCGACTTCATACGACGCCGTAACGTTGTTTCACGTGCTGGAGCATTTGGATGAACCCAACGAAGTTCTTCAGTGGGTGCGTGAACGCCTCAATCCAGGTGGAGCGCTCATCGTGGCCGTCC
The DNA here is from genome assembly GCA_965657195.1 of uncultured Schleiferiaceae bacterium. Lineage (GTDB taxonomy): Bacteria > Bacteroidota > Bacteroidia > Flavobacteriales > Schleiferiaceae > TMED14. The sequence continues at coordinate 49,853 of CBFHNK010000004.1, read as the reverse complement.
CGAACTACGAATCACCAGATGCACGGCACTACGGTCGGTTCTGGGCCGCGTGGGATGTACCCATCCACTACTGGCATTTTTCGAAGTCGGCTATGTCTAAGTTGGCCCAATCCAACGGATGGTTTGTCGAGTCGGTGCGCCCAATGCGCTTGGATGCGTTTTACGTAGCGCTGCTAAGCGAGTCCTATAAAACAGGTTCAAAAAATTGGTTTTCAGCTATTTACCAAGGAATCCGCAGTAATATTTTAGGTGGAAGCCGCAATGCGTCCAGCCTTATTTACGTACTGCGAAAAGCCGCATAAACTGAATTCCGAGGTCGCTTAGCACAATGCGGCTGTTGATGTTGCGCTGGATGTCGGCTAGTGCGGCTTGAAGTAGCCCCTGAATTTCAGTATGCTTGGATTCATCCAAAAGTCGGGCAAGCCCGTCGGGCTGGAAGGCCACGTCCGGAAACCACGCGAACAATGAATTCTTTAGCGCTCCGTGCCGCAACCTCAGAAGTTGTGAAAGGAGTTGCGCACTCACGTGAATCCACTGCTTTTGCTGTTCCCGGGGCTCTTTTGCAAGGCGTTCTGAAAAAGCAAGTAGTCCCACAAGGTCCTTTTTGTAGGTGATGCGCATGAACTCCACGAAGTGCTGAAGGGGCTCGCGCAATGCTTCGCGGTTGCGCAATAGCATGCTGGCTTGACCAGGTTGTCCACCTGAGAGCTCAGCGAGCACTGCGGCCTGATCCGAACTAATTCCCTGAATAACAAGTGCTTCGCTTAGTACGCCCGTCGGCACGGGCTTGACGTAGTGCACTTGGCACCGCGACCGGATGGTTCCGAGAACCGAAGCCTCGTCGTGGCTAATGAGCAGTAAAAGAGTGCGATCCAGAGGCTCTTCAACGAGCTTCAGTAGTTTGTTGGCCGCAGAGTCGTTGAGGCGCTCAGGCATCCAAAGCACCACGACTTTGTGGCCGCCACTGTGTGCCTTCAGCGAGAGGAGGCGCTGTATGCGGGCGGATTCTTTGACCGAAATCTGAACGACTTTTTGCTTGCCGCCCAAGTGCTCAATCCATTCACTTGAAAGCGGGTGGGGGTTTTGCCCTAAAAACGTTCGGACATCTGCCAGGAACGGGGCGCAGGTGTCTTCGTCGTCTCCGCGCCCTTCGCCGCCAATGACAGGTACGACCCAGTGGACGTCGGGGTGCGCCATATTGTGAAGCTGGATGCACGACGGGCAGGTGCCGCAGGCTCCGCGCACCGAAGGCTGGGCGCACAAAAGGCGGCCGACGTAGTCCATGGCAAGCGGCCAGGCCATTCCGCCATCTTCGCACACGAGCATTTGGGCGTGCGCCACGCGCTCGCGGTGCGCCGCTTGGTCGAGCCATAGCCCCCATTCGGGGAGCTTTTGAAGGGGAATTTGAAGGGGTGAAGCCAAAGTGAAGCGAAGGTAGCGCCCTACCTTTGCTCCACGAAAACGATCATTCTGCAATTCATGAAAACCATTGACCAACTCGAAGTTCGCGGCCAGCGCATCCTAGTACGCGTAGACTACAACGTTCCGCTCCGCGAAGACGGCGAAGTGGCCAACAACCAACGCATTGTGGCGACGATTCCCACACTTAAGTCCATTCTTGATCGGGGTGGCCGCGCAGTTTTGGTATCGCACCTCGGACGCCCCAAGGCGGCGGTCGACCCGAAGTTATCGCTCCGGCCAGTGGCGCATGAACTGGCGCGTGTACTTGGTCGCGAAGTACAGTTTTCAACCCACACCGTGGGCGCTGAAGCCGTGGCGGCCACGAAGGCGCTCAATGACGGCGAGGTGCTTCTCATGGAAAACGTTCGGTTTTTTCCTGGCGAAGAGGCTGGTGATGCGGAATTTGCCGCGCAGTTGGCGGAATTGGGCGACGCCTACGTGAACGACGCCTTCGGAACCGCACACCGCGCCCACGCCTCCACCGCGGTGGTTGCGCAGCACTTTAACGGCCGCAGCGCCTTTGGCCACGTAATGGCCAACGAAATCAAAAACGTGGACCGCGTTTTGGCGTCGCAAGAGAAGCCCGCAGTGGCCGTAGTGGGCGGTTCTAAGGTTTCAAGCAAGATCGTCATTCTAGAGCGCCTTTTGGGCCGCGTAGACGCCCTTTTGATCGGAGGAGGCATGGCATTCACCTTCCTCAAGGCTCAAGGTGCTGAAATTGGCAGCAGCCTCGTCGAGGACGAGCACCTCGAAACCGCACGCCAGATCATGGCGGCCGCTGAGGCCAAGGGCGTGCGAATCCATCTTCCGTCCGATGTGGTGGCGGCCGACCGCTTTGCGGCCGACGCGGCGACTCACGTGGTTTTGAGCCACGCGATTCCTTCGGGCTGGATGGGTTTGGATGTGGGTCCTGAGACAATTGCGGCCTATTCAGCCGTGGTGCGCGACGCGAAGACCCTGCTCTGGAACGGCCCACTGGGCGTCTTTGAACTCGAGGCGTTTGAGCGCGGAACCCGCCAACTCGGTGAGGCCATCGCTGCGGCTACAGAGGCGGGCACACTCTTTTCGCTGGTGGGCGGAGGCGACAGCGTCGCCGCCGTCGAACAGTTTGGGCTTTCGGAGCGCGTGAGCTACGTCAGCACCGGCGGAGGCGCGATGCTGGAGTACCTAGAAGGCCGTGTCCTCCCCGGAATTCAGGCCGTCTATGACGCGGAATAAGTTCGGGGTCATCCATTCCCCAAATTCGAGGGCGTAGGTGTAGTAGTTCGATTGGGCGCGAAGTTCCGCGCCCGGGCCGACGCTGGTAAATTCGTCACCGATCCACCGAAGGGGTAGCGCCACGAGCGCGGCCACCAAGACTCCTTTGGCCATTCCGGTCAGGGCGCCCAAAAGGCGGTTGAGCCACCCGAGCAAAATCAACTTCGACAGGCGAGTCGCGATTTTACCCAAGAGGACCACGGCCAGGTAGATTCCGAACAAACTCAGGTAGTAGGCCACGCCGTGCATGAGGCCCTCGTCGTCAATGAACTCGCTTAAAAAGGGCTCAACGACCACCGCTAAGCGGCCCGCAAAGAGGTAGCCAAGCACCAATGCCAGCAATCCTGCGAGGTCATTGATAAATCCCCGCCAAATTCCGCGGACGGTAAAAAAAAGAAAAATTCCGAGAATGAGAACGTCGAGCGCCGTCATACGTCAGCAGCCACTGACGCCCTCGACGTAGGGCTGCACGACGATTTCAACGGTCGCGGTACTGTCGGGAACCAGCTTGAGGTAGCTGCACCCGAACACCACGGGGGGGTTGCCGCCTTTTTGAGCGGTAATTTGAAGTACTGCGGGCAGGCCGTACTGAAAGATGTCGTTGCCGTCTGCATCGCGAACGATACCGTCTACGCCAGAGCGGCCCTCGAAGTCGGGGATCGCGTTGACTACAGGAGCCGTAGCACGAACCGTTGCGTTTTGAAGCGCGACGGGTTCACCGTCTTCGTTGATGGCTACGACCTTGATTTTAAAGCGGTACACGGGCGCATCCTTGGGTGCGCACGAGGTTACGAGGGCCGCGAACAGCGTCGCAGAGAGGGCGAAAAGGCGAAGCGTGTTCACAAGCATCCAGAGTTAGGATCGCCATAGGGGCGAAGAATGACATAAGCGACCGCAGTGTCCCCAGGAACCACGTGGACATAAGAGCATCCGCGGTACGCGCCCTTGGTAGACTCAATGTCGAGGTAGGCCTCGCGTTCGTACTTCCACGGGGTGTCGGTCCAGCCGCTTACGTCGGATTTTTTGTAGTAGTAGCCGGACGTGTTCGGATTGTCAAACAAGGTTCCGCTGCCAGGCACCGAAAGGTGAATCCACGCGTTTTGGATGGCCACGGTGTCTTCGTTGACCACGCGGACCGCGATATAGCCAGGGCCCGTGCGCGGTTTTTCGCACGACGCCACACCCGCCGCGATCGCTAGGATCAGCGCGGCAGTAGAAAGGGTCCGGTAGTTCAATTGCTTTAGCATAGTTTTGCGGGCGAAAAGCAAGCAAATATAGCAGATTCCCCGACGATGCAGGCGAAAATTCAGGAATACCTCCACGAGGTCGCGTCAGCGGCCCCCTCCAACGCTCAAGAGGCTGAGGCTCTGCGCTTGCGATTCCTAGGCCGCAAGGGCGTCATGAACGACCTTTTTGCGGATTTCAAGACCGTCGCACCCGACGCCCGCAAAGAGGTTGGTCAGCTCCTCAACCAGCTTAAAACCGCCGTAGAGTCCAAGGTTTCGGAATTTGCGAATGCCAAACCAAAGGTGAGCATCCACGCTGAGGACGTCACGCGCCCAGGTTGGGGCAACCTCCCTGGGTCGCACCATCCCGTGAGTCAAGTTCGCGACGAACTCGTCGATATTTTTCGCCGCATGGGATTCGCCGTGGCCGAGGGCCCTGAAATGGAAGACGACTGGCACAACTTTACGGCCCTGAATTTTCCGCCCGAGCACCCCGCGCGGGACATGCAGGACACCTTCTTTTTGGCCCGCAACCCAGATTGGGCGCTTCGTACCCACACGTCCAACGTTCAGGTGCGCACCATGGAGACGCGCAAGCCGCCGATTCGCATCATCGCTCCCGGCCGAGTGTTCCGCAACGAGGCCATCTCGTCGCGCAGCCACTGCATGTTTCACCAAGTCGAGGGACTGTACATCGACCGCAACGTGTCGTTTGCCGACATGAAGCAGACCCTGCTTGAGTTTGCGCAGGCCTTTTTTGGCCCGCACACAGCTATTCGCTTGCGACCCAGCTACTTTCCGTTCACTGAGCCCAGCGCAGAAATGGACATTTGGTGGGGCCTCGAAACCGAAACAGACTACCGCATGACTAAGGGCACGGGTTGGCTTGAAATCCTCGGATGTGGCATGGTGGATCCCGCTGTCCTTGAATCGTGCGGAATAGACTCCAATGAGTACAGCGGATTTGCCTTTGGCCTCGGCGTCGAACGCATTGCAATGCAGCGCTTTGCCATTCCAGACATTCGCGCACTCTTTGAGAACGACGTGCGCCTGCTGCGCAGCCTCTAAGAGCCCTATTCTACAAGACGTCTTTGACGCGAATCGTATTCGTGGTGCCCTTGGCTTCGATGGGCATTGAGGCCAACTGAACAATGCGGTCGCCGTGCTGCACTAAGCCGGCAGTTTTCAATTGCTTTGTGATGTCTACAAACGTGGCGTCGGTTGACACCATGTTGTCGTAGTAAAATCCGCGCACGCCCCAGTGAAGCGACAACTTATTCAAAATTTTGTAGTTGGCGGTAAAAGCGAAGACGTGACTCTGTGGCCTAAAGCTCGAAAGCAGCTGCGCAGAGTGTCCTGAAAACGTCAGTGTGCAAATTGCCGATGCCTCAACGCTGTTGGCCATTTTGGCCGCATAGTAGCACATGGTGTCTGAAATGAACCGAGCGGCAACATCTTCGATCGGCTTGTGCTCTTTGCCGCGGAACGAGCATTCGCGCTCTGCGGCTTCCGCAATGCGCGCCATGGTTTGAACCACCTGCACGGGGTACTGTCCCACGGAGGTTTCGCCGCTGAGCATCACCGCATCGGCACCGTCCATTACGGCGTTCGCCACATCGTTGACTTCGGCGCGGGTCGGCGTGAGGCTGTCAATCATCGTTTCCATCATCTGGGTGGCGACAATCACGGGTTTAGCCAGCTCAATGCACTTGCGCACGATCATTTTTTGGATAATGGGCACGGATTCCATCGGAACCTCCACTCCAAGGTCGCCGCGGGCGACCATGGCTCCGTCGGTGGCCTCAAGAATCGCGTCGATGTCGGCAACCGCTTCGGGCTTTTCGATTTTGGCGATGATTCCAGCATGGTGTCCGCGCTGGTTCAAAATCGCGCGGAGCTCGTGAATGTCCGCGGCGTTGCGCACGAAGCTCAAGCCGATCCAGTCGACATTTTCTTCGAGTGCCACATCGAGATCTGCCAAGTCTTTTTCGGTCAAGCACGGCAGCGATACGCGCGTATTGGGCAGGTTCACCCCCTTTTTGGACTTGAGGGGACCTCCCTGAATCGTTTCGGCCACGACCTCATCTATGCCGTTGGTTGACACAACTTTGAGTACGAGTTTGCCGTCGTCGAGCAGCACGTTTTCACCGACGCGTACGTCGCGCGGAAACTGCGTGTAGGTCATGAACACCCGCTCTTTGGTGCCTTCGCACTTCTCGGTGGTGAACGTCAGTCGGTCGCCTGGAACCAGTACCGCACCCTCTTCAACCACGCCCACGCGAAGCTTTGGGCCTTGCAAATCGGCGAGAATCGCAGCATGGTGCCCCGTTTCTTTGAGAATTCCACGAATGCGTCGTATCGTAGCGCGGTGCTCGTCGGCAGCTCCGTGCGAAAAGTTGACGCGAAACACATTCACTCCTGCCTCGAGGAGTTGCTTAAGTACTTCATCTGATGACGATGCGGGCCCTAGGGTCGCAACAATTTTAGTCCGTTTCACAGTTCGGAATCCTTTAGAGGGTCTAATACAAATATGGCGTGCTCGGTCGGCGTAAGGCTTGTGCGGGGGTTGTGGCCAAGCAATCCAGGAACACCGAGGAGCGTTTGCTGCAAACCTACGATTTCTTGACTACTTAACGGTGGGTCAAACGTTAAGAACGCTTTAATTCCGCGCGGTCGGGTCACAATTACTGCGGAACCGGGATCTGCTTCCATGTCTCCAAACAATCCACCACTTGGTGCCTGCACCCATTCCGCGTGGTGCGGAGCGTTCCAAATCAAACTGGTCGTTCGGTATCCGTCGCTGCCCCGGAAGATTGCGTGGTGGTAGCGAGCTTCGGGCCTCGAACGCACTAAATCAGCACGTCGCGCCAAATTCCAGTTCATGCAGGTATTTAGGTGAAATACCGTCGGAACCGCGTCCAGCGACGTGGTCAGCGACCAGACCTCAGGTAGGTCTTCGTCAACGGCGTCGAGTACGAGGCGACGAGCCAATTTTTAGGACTTTGGCCGCCGCACGCGAAGCAGCTTCTTCGGCGGATTTTTTGGACTGACCGCTGCCCGTGGCGACCTCTTCATCGTCGACAAAGAAGGCAACCGAAAAGCGATTTCGGTCTTTGCCGTCCTCATCAATTACGTCAAAGCGAAACGTTTTACGCTGCTTTTGGATGTGTTCAATGAGTAGGCTTTTGTAGCTGATGACCTCGGTTTCAACCTTGTCGAAATTGACGTAGGGATCCAGCATGCGGCGGTGTACGAAGTAGCGCGCCGCGTTCCATCCGCGGTCGATGTATACGGCGCCGACTAATGCTTCAAGCGTGTTGCCCGGAACCGACGAGGTTTGCCCTTGGCGCCCGTTGCGGCTTCGGCCCATGTCCATCCACTGCGGAATGCCCATTTTTTCGGCGATTCGGTTGAGCGCCTTGCGGCTTACCACCTTGGAGCGCATCGAGGTCAGGTAGCCCTCGTCACCACCGGGGTACTTTTCGTACAGGTACTCAGCCATCAGCACGCCGAGCACCGCGTCACCGAGGTACTCGAGGCGTTCGTAGCGCATGTTGGCGCTGCGTTGGTTGGCATCGGTCTTGACCTTGCGCCGAAAGGCGGCCAAATAAATTCCGGGGTCGTTGGGGCGTAGGCCCGTCATGCTTCGAATCGCGGCCATTACCGTCCGGTGCTCTGAGGGCACCGTGCGGAACAGGCGAAGAATCGACTGAAGCATCTAGATTTTTTTGAAAATCACCGAAGCGTTGTGGCCGCCGAACCCAAAGGTGTTCGAGAGCGCAGCGCGCACGGTACGCTTTTGGGGCGTTCCGAAGGTGAAATTCAGCTTGTCATCGAGCTCGGGATCGTCCGTGAAGTGGTTAATCGTCGGCGGAATGATGTCGTGGTAGACCGAGAGCACCGCAACGGCGGCCTCGGCGGCCCCAGCGGCACCCAAGAGGTGGCCGGTCATCGACTTCGTCGAGCTAATGTTGATTTGGTACGCGTGGTCCCCAAAGACTTCTTTGATGGCCTTGGACTCTGCCACGTCACCAAGCGGAGTGGACGTTCCGTGCACGTTCACATAGTCGATGTCTTCGGGCTTTAATCCGGCGTCGTCAAGCGCGTTGCGCATCACGTTGCGTGCGCCCAGCCCGTCGGGATGTGGAGCGGTGAGGTGGTAAGCGTCCGCAGACAATCCGCCGCCTACGAGTTCGGCGTATATTTTGGCTCCGCGCGCCTTGGCATGTTCGTACTCTTCGAGAACCAAGGTGGCAGCCCCTTCGCCGAGCACGAATCCGTCGCGATCTTTATCAAACGGACGCGAAGCAGTCAGGTAGTCGTCGTTGCGCGTAGACAGGGCGTGCATCGAGTTGAACCCCCCGATTCCGCCCGGTGAAACCGCGGCCTCAGAGCCGCCCGCAATAATGACATCGGCCTTTCCTAAGCGAATGAGCATAAGGGCATCAATGACGGCGTTGGTCGAAGAGGCACACGCCGAAACGGTGGTATAGTTGGGACCACGGTAGCCGTACTTCATCGAAATATGACCGCCACAGATGTCGGCAATCATTTTGGGAATGAAGAATGGGTTGAAGCGCGGAACTTCGTCTCCCTTGAAAAAATTACCAAGCTCTTCGGTGAACGTATCAAGTCCGCCAATGCCCGAACCCCAAATGACTCCTACGCGGTCCTTGTTGGGGTTCGAAGCCTCTAGTCCAGAATCAGCTACGGCTTCCTCAGCAGCGATAAGCCCGAGGTGGGTGCAGCGATCCATGCGGCGCGCCTCTTTGCGTTCAATAAAGTCTTCGACATTTAGGTCCTTGACCTCGCAGGCAAACTGCGTTTTGTAGATGGACGCGTCAAAGCGGGTAATGGGTCCCGCTCCGCTGCGGCCCTCGAGCAGGGCCGCCCAAAATGCGGGAGCAGTATTACCGATCGGGGTCAGGGCACCAAGGCCCGTGACTACGACACGTTTTAGTTCCATAGAACGAGTTTAGGCCTTGGCGGTCTCGATGTAGGCGACAGCCTGACCTACAGTTTGAATTCCTTCAGCTTGATCGTCAGGAATTTGAATGTCAAATTCTTTTTCGAATTCCATGATGAGCTCAACTGTATCGAGTGAGTCTGCACCCAAGTCGCCTGTGAATGAGGCCTCGGCCGTTACTTCTGACTCGGGAACTCCCAATTTATCTACGATGATGCTTTGTACGCGTGCGGCGATGTCCGACATAACCAATGGTTTTGAGTTATTGATGGGTGCAAAGAAAAGCCAATCTTTGGAAATGTGGTGCATTTCGCCCCCTACCTTTAGGCCGTGAATCCACCAAAAGTTGCAATCCTCGTTTCGGGTAGCGGAAGCAATGCCGCGTCCCTGCTCGATTTTTGGGCTAATGGCGCCGTTCAAACGGTCGGAATTTGGACCAACCGAACGTCCGCAGGAATCTGGAACCGACCCCTTAACGTACCGGTTCATCACTTTGTTCCGGGTCAGGACGACGAGTCCTTGCTGGCCCAGTGGCGCGCTGAGGGCGTGACGGCTTTGGTGCTGGCGGGATACCTCAAGCCGGTTCCGGCGGCCTGGATTCAGGCGTTTGGCGCCCATTGCTACAACATTCATCCCGCGCTGCTGCCAGCCTACGGCGGCCACGGCATGTACGGCCACCACATTCACGAGGCGGTGGTTGCCGCCGGCGAGGCGGAATCCGGACTCAGCATCCACCGTGTGACCGAGCACTACGACGAGGGCCCCGTTCTCTTTCAAATGCGCACGGCCATTAACCCCGGCGACACCGCCGAAGAGGTTGCGGCGCGCATCCTCAAAGGCGAGCATTGGGCATATCCGCGCGTCGTGACGGCCGACCTGCTCGGAACAGAATTCCCCACGGAACTCCCCGAAGGATGGTCCAAGTAGACCTGTTTACCGATGGGGCAGCCAAAGGCAACCCAGGCCCCGGCGGCTACGGAGCCATTTTGCGCAGCGGCGCCCACGAAAAAGAACTGAGTGGCGGATTTTACCACACCACCAACAACCGCATGGAACTGATGGCTGTAATTGTGGGTATTGAGGCCCTCAAGTCGGGCTGCTCCGTTCGAGTGGTCAGCGACAGCAAGTATGTGGTGGACGCGTTCAACGCCCGATGGATAGACGGCTGGAAGCGCCGCGGCTGGGTCAAAGTCAAAAATCCGGACCTGTGGAAGCGCCTGCTCAAGGCCATGGAGCCCCACCAAGTACGATTTGAGTGGATCAAGGGCCACAACGACCACCCCGAGAACGAGCGCTGCGACCGCTTGGCCGTCGCGGCCTCACTAAATCCGACGGAACAGGACTACGGGTTTCAGCCGGAATAGTTGCTGGTTTCTTGTTTTATTGGTTTCTGGCTTCTGGTTCCTTGTTTTACTGGTTTCTTGTTTCTAGTGACTAGTTACAAGAAACGGGTTACAAGAAACGAGTAACGAGAAACGAGTAACTAGTTGCTAGCTACGAGTTTGTCTGCCACGCTGCGGTCGTTCATCAGGCGCGGGACCTTGTTTTGGCCACCGAGCTTGCCCACGGACTTCATGTAGGTGATGAAGGCGTCGTTCGGCAGGGCGCGCAGCACGCAGTGGCGAAGGATTCCGCCCGAAATCAAATCTTGGTAGTACACGTTTTTGGCCTGAAGGGCGCGGTCGACGGTGGCGGTAAAGGCCTCGAGGTCGGCGGGCGCCTCGTCAAAGGCGACAAACCACTCGTGGTAGGGCAGTCCGCCCTCGCGGGGGTTGACCTGCGGGGCGACGGTGAATTCGCGCACTTTGCCCCCGTGGGCGGCAACGGCTTGTTCGAGGGCGTACTCGACTTCGGATCCGATGACGTGCTCGCCGAAGGCCGAGATAAAGTGCTTGATGCGGCCCGTCACGCGAATGCGGTAGGGGGCCGTCGACACGAACTCGACGGTGTCGCCGATGCTGTAGCCCCAAAGGCCGGCGTTGGTGTGCATGATGAGCGCGTAGTTGACGCCGGTTTGCACCTCGGCGAGGCTGAGTCGGGGCGGATTTTCGTCAAAAAAGCGGTCAGACGGAATGAATTCGTAGTAGATTCCGTTGTTCAGCAGCAGCAGTAAATCCTGGCTGTCGGGCTGGTCCTGGTAGGCGATGAAGCCTTCGGACGCCGGGTAGGTCTGCACGATGGGCACCTTGCGGCCAAAGAGCTCTTCGAATCGGGCGCGGTAGGGCTCAAATGCGACTCCGCCCGTGACAAAGAGGTCAAGGGTTGGGAACACTTCGCCGATGCTCGACTTGCCACTGACCTCGAGCAGGCGCTCGAAGTACATCTGTACCCAGGGCGGAATTCCCGAGATAATGGACATCGGGGCGCCTACGGTTTCGCGCACGATGGCTTCGACTTTGTCTTCCCAGTCCTCGATGCAGTTGGTGTCCCACGTGGGCTTGCGGTTCTTTTGAAGGTAGGACGGCACGAAGTGGGCGGTGATTCCGCTCAGGCGACCTGTGGGAATGCCGTTTTTGTCTTCGAGCACAGGGCTGCCCTGCAGAAAGATCATGTTGCCATTGACCATGCGGCTTTGGCCGGTGGCGTGCATGTGGGCAAAGAGGGCGTTGCGCGCTGACGAAATGTGGTAGGGCACCGACTCTTTGGTCAGGGGAATGTACTTGGCGCCTGAGGTGGTTCCGCTGGTTTTGGCGAAGTAGGTGGGGCGGCCAGGCCACAAAATGTCTGATTCGCCCGCCACGACGCGGTCGACATAGGGTCGAAGCGCCTCGTAGTCGCGTACCGGAACGGCCTGAATGAGGTCCTGGTGGCTGCGCACGTCGGCGAAGCGGTGGTCTTGGCCAAATGCGGTGCGGGCCGCTGTGGCGGTGAGCTGCTCGAGCGTGCGCTGCTGGGTTTCAAAGGGTTTCGTGGCCCAAGCGCGGGTTTGGCGGTCAACTATGGCAGCCCACTGGACCGCGGCAAATTCTTTGAACGTTTTCATTTCGTACTACTTGCGGTATCCGAGCTCTTGGGCGGCGCTTACGGGGCGTCCGTGGATCCAGAGCTCAATTTTAAACGGAATCGGATTTTCGGAGTCTTCTTCGAGGAGGCGGCCAAGGGTTTCGCCGCGCTTGACGCTGCTTCCGGGTCGTGCGGTGACGCGGTTGAGGCCCACGTAGCGGCTGATGCGGTCGTCAGAGTGGTGTACGGTCATGGAATAGCCCAGCGAAGTCGTTCCCTCGATCGCAAGCACCGTGCCGTCGTCCACGGCGACGACATTCGATGGACGTACCGCGTCGATTTCAAGTCCAAAGCGACTCTGTGCGGCGTTTGCGGTGCGCAGCACGAGGCCCGCAACGGGCTGAAGCATTTGGCCTTCACTTGCCAGCTCGGCCTGGCTTTCGCGCGCCTCGACCTCTTGGCGGAGCTTGCGCTCGCGTTCGCTCGCTTTGAGTCGCTCGGCCGACCAACCCGGGGGCGGAGTTGCGGCACTGGTGAGGGTGTCGGGCGGAAGGCTTCCGTCGACCATAAATTGAATGTGCTGAATGAAGGATTCTTGGTAGGCCACAAAGTCGACGAGTGAGTCGGTCACCTCGTTGAGCCGCACGGCTTCGCGCCGAAGTGCGGTGCTCGAATAGCCCGGAATGTACTCGCGCAGCGGGGTGTAGGCGATCAAAAAGGTCGTGGACACGATCAAAAAGAGCACGGCACTCCCCACGGCCAAAAACACGTTGCGGCGGTTGAGGACCATTGAAAAACGCTCCTCAAACGAGGATTCATCGAGCAAAACCAAGCGGTAGCGGTGGCGCCACTTCGCGAGCCAATGCTGGGCGAGTTCTTTTCGGGTTCGTCGCTTCGGAGTCTTCACAATTTCAAAGGTAGGGAATCCGAAACGCAGCCGCCTGAACGCCCTAACTTTGGACTTTCTGCGTTAACCTCATTATGCGTTCGTCTCTGCTGTTCCGCTCCCTTGCTTTGGGTGCTGTGACCGCGGTCGTAGTTCTTTCGGGCTGCAGCCGCGAAAAAGACCGTTGGCTGAACCGTCGCTACCACGAGGTGACGGCTCGGTTTAATCCACTCTACAACGGACAGGTAGCGTACGCAGAGGCAATGGCGACAGCCCAAGAGGCGCAGCAGGACGACTTCACGCAGTTGATTGCGGTGGACGATTGGACCAAAGTGAAGACGGGCACGCCCGGCGAAGCCAAAGCGAAGCGCGCCGTCGAGAAGGCAGCCAAAACCATTCAAGAGCACAGCATGGTGTTCAAGGGAAAGCAGGCGAATCCCGCCGTGTTTGACGCCTACCTTTTAATGGCGCGAGCCCAAATTCTGATGGGTCTGGATGCGCCCGCTTCTGAAGCCCTGAGTACCGTTGCGCGCTTGAGCAGCAATCCCGAGCAGCAGATTGAGGCCGAACTCGAGCGGGCGGAACTGCTCGCGCGTCAGGGTAATTCGGCCCTCGCGGAACCGCTCATGTTTGAGCTGGAGCGCAAGGGAGTCCCTAAGAAGTGGCAGTACCAGGTCGACCGGGTCCGCGGGCGGATGGCGATTGCCGAGCAAGACTGGGTCGGAGCGGCCGATGCGATGGGCCGCGCAGCGGCGAAGGCGCCGCGCGCCCACCAACGGGCACGCTATGCCTTTTTGGCCGGCCAGCTGTACGAGCGCGCCCTTGAGCCCGAGCGGGCACGCCGCATGTACGAAGCCTGTCTGAAGGCGCAGCCCGCCAGCTATGCGATGCTTTTGGAGGCCCAGCTGCGCCGCAGCATGAATGGGGGCGGAATCAATCCCACCAAGCTCTACAAAGAGCTCCGGGAGCTGCTTCGCGAGCCCAAAAATGCCGACTTTGCAGACCGAATCTATTTTGCCTTGGGTGATTTGGCCCTTCAGTGGGACGACCGCGACGAGGCGTATACCTACTTTCAGCGTTCGTTTGCCGCCGGCAAGCCCGAGCGCCCACTCGTTCAAGGCCTGGCCTATGCGCGCCACGGCGCCTTGGCGCTTGAGCGGCGCGCCTACGAGCGGGCTCAGGTTGATTTTGACTCTGCCTCGGTACTGCTCCCGAAGTCGTACGCCGGGCGCGACGGGTTTGTCAAGAAGGCCCAAACGCTGTCCGTGCTTGTGGAGGCGCTCAACCGTGCTCAGTTGGCGGATTCGTTAGTGCTTCTTGCGGGGCGCGATCCCGCAGCCGTGCGTGTGATGGTCGAGAAGTACGTGGCTGGGCTGCGTAAGGCAGACCAAGAGGCGGCCGAGCGGGCACGTCGCGAGGAGGAGCTTGCGGAGCTCCGCGCTGCCAGCGCGGAATTGGACGCTGCGGCGCCCTCGGCCGGCGCGGGAACCGCCGCCGGCTGGGCGGTGTACGCCCCGGCGCTTCGCGCCAAGGGCGCCGCGGCATTCCGCCAGCGATTCGGAGAACGCCCCAACGTAGACAACTGGCGGCTCCGCTCGCGTTCTAGCCAGTGGTTTGCGGCGACCGCCGCGGCCAAAGACGGCGAACAAACGGACCAGGCCGAACTCACTGGCCAGGATGGCAAACCAGCTTCACCTCAAAAACCCGGAGTGGACCCCCGCTACGACGTTGAGGCGTACCTGAGTCAGGTTCCGTTCCAATCTAGCGCCCGCGACAGCGTTCGAGGTGCCGCATGCCTGGCGTGGTCTGAGGTTGCGGCTGCCTACCGCGACGGAATGCAGGACCCGCAAGAGGCCATCAAGGCATACCGACGCGCGCTCCGCAGCTGTCCGTCGAGCCCCGATGCCCCGCGCTGGCTCTATGGCGTCTACCGCCTCCACGTAAGCGCCAACGAGGCCCTTCAGGCGGAATCCGCCAAAAAAGAACTCCTTGAGCGCTACCCTGACAGCGAAGCGGCGGCCCTCGTTCAAGGAAAGGCCCTAAAGACTCTAGAAGCTGGGCCGAACGCCTCCCCGGCCTTTTTGGCCCTACATGCCGCGGTCGACCAGCGCTCCTGGAAGGAGGCCCTCAAAATTCATCAAGCCCAAGAATGGTCCGCCGCAGAACGCCCTCAGGCCGACTTTTTAAAGGCCGTGGCAGTCGGAGGTCGCGACGGCCGAGGCGCGTACTCTGATGCGCTTCGAGCCCTCATTGCGGCCCATCCGAGCACGCCGCAGGCCGCGCAAGCGCAGACCTACTTGACGGCGCTCGCCGAAGGCTCCGACACAGACGATGGCCCCGCAGACAACGGACCCTACCAAGTGGCACCCACTGCGCCGCACCAGGTACTTATACTTTTCCCGACGGGGTTTGACGCCAATGCGGCCCGAAATGCCCTCGCGCGCATTCACTCGACGGACTTTGCGGGCAAGCCACTCGGAGTGCGCACGCTTCCGTGGGACGAAGACAGCCAGTTGATTTTGGTAGACGGGTTTGCCTCGGCCGCCGAAGCCCTTTCGTACCGCGATAAGGTTCGCGTGCACCCCGAACTCCGCACGCGAATACCCATAGATCGCACGCGGTACTGGCCCGTAACTGTGGCGAATTTTTCGCACCTTTACCGGTCCAAAGACGAATCAACCTACCGCGCCTTTGTCCAACGCAACTACGGAACACCATGATGAACCCAGTAAAACGCACCTCAGATTCCGCCCACGAACACAACCGCATCGTTGAAGGCGCTGTGTTTGAGGGCAGTATTCAATCTCCAGTCGACATTCGCGTGGACGGAATCATTAAAGGCAACGTCCGCATTCAGGGCAAGCTCGTGGTCGGACCCACGGGCACAGTAGAAGGAGAAGTGGTGGCCGCCGAGGCGAGCATCGCCGGCAAGCTTCGCGGGAGCCTTGAAGTAAAAGGCCTCACTACGCTGGCTCAAACGGCTCAGGTTCAAGCCGAACTCTACACCGGGCAAATCAGTATTGAAGCCGGAGCCCAGTTTTCGGGCAACTGCCATATGGGCCCTAAAGAGCCGATTTCGAAGCCCATCAACCCCGCGGTTGCGGGGGCTACGGCTGCACCCACCGCGCCCAAGGTGGTCGCGTCGTAACCCACGACTTCCATGCCACCCAAGCCCAACTACGGATTTGCCCTTGGGCTTGTGGGTCAGATGCTTGCTACAATACTCCTCGGAGCACTTGCGGGGTCGTGGATTGACCCCTCAGACCCGCCTCGAATGGGACAAATTTGGGGTTCGCTCGCCGGCACCGTGGTAGCGACCCTTCTAGCCATTATTCAAGCCAAAAAAAACGAATAGCAATGAAGCAGTTTATGCTCCAGCTCACCGCGGCGTATGCCGCACTTGCCGCGATTTCGGCCCTCGCCTTGACCGCCTGGGGGATTCCATGGTACGCGCTCGGCTACCTCTGGATTTCGGTAAGCGGAATCACCGTTTTTTTCTTTGCGTTTGCCGTGGAGCGCAAGCGTCCAAAAACCTTCATCTGGGTCATTCTTGGGGGCGGAATGCTGCGCATGCTGCTCGGTGTAGCTACCGTGGTACTGCCGCTGAGCATGCGTCAACCTGAAGGATATAAAGCTCACGCTCTGCAGTTTGCGGCAATTTTTATCCTTGCTCAAGCCATTGAAACCTGGTTTGCCGTTCAACGTGTAAACCGGCTGTGATAAACCCCCTTTTCGGACTATCTTTGCCGCGCAATTCGGGACAGATGGGACTAGGACGCTTTTTTACTCTTTTTACGGCAGTCATGATGCCGCTGGGCAGCATGCTTGCCTCAGAAGAGGCTGGGCATAGCGAACATTCAAGCGCGCCGGTCGAGCACGTTGCAGACGAGCACGCGACAAACGACGAACATGCTCCCAAAGAGGAGGGCTTCAACCCAAACGAACTCATCATGCACCACATCGCGGACAGCCACGGTTGGCACATCCTCGATTGGGACGGACACGCGGTGAGCATCCCGTTGCCCGTAATTCTTTGGACGAATGATGGATTAGTAGTTTTTTCTTCATCAGAATTCCATCATGACACTGAAGGCCATCATGTGGTGAACGCGGGCGGCCAGCAGTTTGTCAACAAGCACGAGAAAATTTACTACGCGGGTTCTGAGGACAAGCCATTAGACTTCTCTATTACCAAGAATGTGCTTTCGCTCATTATGGGCGCAGTGCTAATCGTGCTCATCTTTCTTTCGGCTGCACGTTTTTACGCGAAGAACACCAACAAAGCGCCGCGCGGTTTGGCCAGCTTTGTCGAGCCCCTTATTCTTTTTGTTCGCGACGATATTGCGCGTGGAGCCATTCCCGAAAAGCACCTGAACCGCTTTGTGCCGTACTTACTGACCCTGTTCTTCTTTATTTGGGTGAATAACCTACTTGGATTGGTGCCGTTCTTCCCTGGGGGCGCCAACTTAACCGGAAACATCGCCGTGACGCTTGTTTTGGCGGCGTTCACGCTCATCATCACTAATGTGAACGGAACCAAGGACTACTGGATGCACATCGTGTGGATGCCGGGCGTGCCCACTCCGTTGAAGCCCATTTTGGCGCTCATCGAGCTCATCGGAGTATTTACAAAGCCGTTCTCGCTGATGATTCGTCTTTTTGCCAACATTACCGCCGGCCACATTCTGGTTCTGTCGCTGGTTTCGTTGATCTTTATTTTTGAGTCAGTTTGGATTTCTCCGGGGTCCATCGTTCTGACCCTGTTCATTTCGACTTTGGAACTCCTGGTTGCTGCGCTTCAGGCCTATGTGTTTACCATGCTCACCGCAATGTCTTTTGGCGCTGCAGTTGAAGAGCACCATCACGACGACCACGCGCACGCCGAAGGACACCACTAACGTTTTCATTTTTATTCATCGTTTCACTTCAAATACCCCCTAAACAATGACTGGTAGTATCGCTGCAATCGGAGCAGGCCTCGCAGTAATCGGTGTAGGTCTTGGCATTGGCCGCATCGGCGGACAAGCTATGGACGCCATCGCACGTCAGCCGGAAGCTTCGGGCAAGATCCAAACCGCCATGCTGATTTCTGCAGCCTTTATCGAGGGTGTGGGTCTCTTTGGCGTCGTGGTTTCGCTCCTTAAGTAATCGTCTACGCGGTCGAGGTTCAGCGGTCCTATGGGGTCGCTGAACCTTCGGCTGTGAAACGAACTTTTAACACACATTAACGCATGGATTTAGTAACTCCGGGCTTAGGCCTCATAGTTTGGACGACCATTGTCTTCCTCATTTTGGTGTTCTTGCTGGGCAAGTTCGCCTGGAAGCCTATTCTTAGTGCGGTGCAAGCCCGCGAAGAGGCGATCGACCAAGCGTTGAAGCAAGCCGAATCTGCGCGTGCAGAAATGGGCAAGCTGCAAGCGTCGAACGAGCAACTTCTCAAGCAAGCGCGCGAGGAACGTGAGGCAATTGTAAAAGAGGGCCGCGCCATGCGCGATGCCATGGTTGCCGAGGCAAAGGAATCCGCTTCAGTCGAAGCTGCAAAAATCCTTGAGTCTGCACGCACCCAAATTCACCAAGAGAAAATGGCTGCCGTTACGGAACTCAAGAACCAAGTTGCACAGCTGGCAGTTGATATGGCTGAGAAAGTTTTGCGTGCCGAGTTGGCCCAGCCCGAAGTGGCTAAGGCAAACATCGACCGCGACCTCAAAGACCTCAACCTGAACTAAGATGAGCCTTTCGTCGCCCCGCTACGCCAAAGCTTTGCTCGACCTCTCTGAGGAGCGTGCATTGTCTGCTGCCGTGGCAGAAGACATGGTATTTGTCCGCGAGGCACTCGCTTCAAGCCGCGACCTACAGGTGTTTTTGTCGAGCCCAGTAGTTAAGCCGTACCAAAAGAAGAAGGTCCTGAATCAGGTCTTTGCGGGTTTGAGCGAGCTGAGCCAAAAGTTCATCACACTCGTAGTGGATCATGGTCGTGAGGCATTGCTCTCGCAGATTGCCGTGAACTACATGGAGGCGTACCGCCGCCGACTTGGAACGGTTTCGGCCAAAGTCTCTTCGGCTGTAGCGCTGAGCTCCGCACAGCGCGCTCAGATTGAAGCGGCCATTTTGGCATCTGGGGCGAAGTCAGTTGAGATTACTGAAGAAGTTAACCCTGAACTTATCGGGGGTCTTGTCGTTCGCGTGGGCGACAAGCAAATTGATACGAGCATCGCGCAGTCGCTGCGCAGTTTGGACCGCTCGTTCCAAAAGAATTTATACATCGCTGATTTCTAATTATTCGAATCATGGCAGACGTCAAACCAGCCGAAATTTCTGCGATTCTTCGCCAGCAGCTTTCGGGCTTTACCTCTGAAGCAGAGCTTCAAGAAGTTGGAACCGTCCTTCAAGTAGGTGACGGTATCGCCCGTGCCTACGGTCTTCAAAATGCCCAGTCGGGCGAACTCGTGGAGTTCGAGAGCGGCCTTCGCGGCATCGTCCTCAACCTCGAAGAAGACAACGTGGGTATCGTACTCCTCGGTGCCGCAGAGGGCATCAAAGAAGGATCTACGGTGAAGCGCACCGGCGTTATCGCCTCTATCAATGTGGGTGAAGGAATGGTTGGCCGTGTGGTCGACACCCTCGGAACCCCCATTGACGGAAAGGGCCCTATCGAAGGCGAGCGTTTTGAGATGCCCCTTGAGCGCAAGGCCCCAGGTGTAATCTACCGCCAGCCGGTAAACGAGCCACTTCAAACGGGTATCAAGGCCATTGACGCCATGATTCCGGTCGGTCGTGGACAGCGCGAGTTAATCATCGGTGACCGCCAAACAGGTAAGACTACCGTGGCGATCGATACGATCATCAACCAGAAGGAGTTCTACGACAAGGGCGAGCCCGTATATTGTATTTACGTGGCTATTGGCCAAAAGGGATCTACCGTAGCCGCGCTGGCTAAGAACCTTGAAGACAAGGGCGCCATGGCCTACACGACGATTGTAGCTGCCAACGCGGCTGACCCTGCTCCGATGCAGTTCTACGCTCCGTTTGCGGGTGCCGCCATCGGTGAGTACTTCCGTGACACCGGTCGTCCCGCATTGATCATTTACGATGACCTTTCGAAGCAGGCTGTGGCCTACCGTGAGGTGTCGCTTCTGCTCCGCCGCCCTCCGGGCCGCGAAGCTTACCCTGGTGACGTATTCTACCTGCACAGCCGCCTTCTGGAGCGCGCCGCAAAGGTGATTAAGGACGACGCGATTGCCGCGCAGATGAACGACCTACCAGAGTCGCTTAAGGGCAAGGTAAAAGGTGGCGGATCGCTTACGGCTCTTCCGATCATCGAGACCCAAGCGGGTGACGTATCGGCCTACATTCCAACCAACGTGATTTCGATCACGGACGGCCAGATCTTCTTGGAGGCCGACCTCTTCAACTCAGGCGTACGCCCCGCCATTAACGTAGGTATTTCGGTATCACGTGTAGGTGGATCCGCGCAAATCAAGCCGATGAAGAAGGTCGCCGGAACCTTGAAGCTCGACCAAGCTCAGTACCGCGAGCTTGAGGCCTTTGCCAAGTTCGGTTCCGACCTGGACGCCGCCACAATGAATGTCATCAACAAGGGTCGCCGCAACGTGGAGATTCTGAAGCAGTCGGTGAACTCACCCATGAGCGTTGAGAAGCAAGTTGCAATCATTTACATCGGAACCAAGGGCATGCTCAACAGCGTTCCGGTGAACAAGATCAAGGCGTTTGAAGTCGCGTTCATCGAGTACATGGAGGCCAAGCACCGCAACATCCTAGACGCCATTCGCGGCGGAGCCTGGGGCGATGCAGAGATTGGCGCCATCGAGGCGGCGGCAAAAGAAATCATTCCGGCCTACGCCAACTAATTTCTGAACGATGGCGAACCTCAAGGAACTCCGCAACCGCATTTCGTCGGTATCGAGCACGATGCAGATCACGTCGGCCATGAAAATGGTTTCGGCGGCGAAGCTGAAGCGCGCTCAAGATGCCATTGTGCAAATGCGTCCGTATGCGGAAAAACTTGGTGTGCTCATGGCCAACGTCAGCGCCACGCTGGACGCTACCGAGAATCCATTCATCACGAAGCGCCCGCTTCAGCGCGTGCTCGTGGTCCCAATGACCGCAAACCGCGGTCTTTGTGGCGCATTCAATTCTTCGGTACTGAAGCGTACCAAGCTGGTGGTAGAGCGTTATGAAGCCCAAGGCGTTGCCGTGGATCTGTTTGCCGTGGGCAAGAAAGGCCGCGACCAATTGAGCAAGCTCAACACCTTGGCAGGTAGCGACATCGATGTTGTGGCCAATGTTACGTTTGAGGCGGCACGCAGTATTGCGCAGGACGCCATGGACAAGTTCATTGACGGCATCTACGACGAGGTGGTAGTGGTGTACAACCAGTTCAAGAATGCGGCCGTGCAGTTGATCCGCGAAGAGGTAGTGCTACCGATTCAGGTCCCCAGTGTTTCTGCCGCAGGAGACTACCTGTACGAGCCTAACAAAGAAGAATTGCTACTGAACTTGATTCCGACGCACATCCACATTCAGTTTTTTAAGGCTTTGCTCGATTCGCAGGCCTCAGAGCAGGGTTCGCGGATGACGGCGATGCACAAGGCCACCGACAACGCCAAGAGCATGCGCGACGAGCTGAAGTTGGACTACAACAAAGCGCGTCAAGCTGCGATCACCAACGAGATTCTCGAGATTGTAGGCGGAGCCGAAGCCCTCAACGGTTAAGCACTTCCTGCGGTTTTGTGTTTTTTTCAGGCCCCACCGGGGCCTGTTTTTTTGCCCGAGACCCATTGGCGGCACTTGGCGTTCCGCGAATTATCTTGGCGGGATGAACACTGTACTCCGTTCCGCACTATTGATCGCCGCACTGGCGGCATTTGGCCCTCAGGCAGCCGCCCAATCGAAGTCTAAAAAGAAGGGCAAGGCGCCGGTGGGCGCACCAGCCCCGTCTGATAAGAAAGTAAGCATTGCCTCAAAGCTCAAAAGCTCGGTCGCCTCTGACGGCCTTATGAAGGTCTACCAAGACACCGTAGATGGCAAGCTGTACCTCAAGCTGAGCGCGGATCAGTTCAATAAAGAGTTCATTTACTGGAGCTACGCCGAGAACGGGGTTGCGCGGGTCGGATTCAACCGCGGCTCCTTTCGTGCCAACGAAGTGTTCGTGATCCGCCGCTACTTCGACCACATTCAATTCGAAACCCAGAATACGGGCTACTATTTTGACCCGGCGTCGGCATTGAGCAAGTCGGCTGAGGCCAACATTAGCCCCGCAGTGCTACTAAGTGAGAAGATTGTCGCCGAGGACCGCGCCAAGGGCGAAGTGCTCATTGACGCGACATCCTTGTTTTTAGGAGAGGCGCTTGACCGGGTTAAGGCTCCTTCTCAACCCGGGAGTCGTGCATTTGGTCTCGGCTCACTGAGCAAGACCAAGTCGCGCGTAGTTAAGCTTCGTTCGTACCCCGAAAACACCGACGTCGTGGTAGACCTTGTATACGACAACCCGAACGCCGTGGGCGGCGGCCCCGACGTGACCGATGCGCGCTACGTAACCGTTCGCTTGCAGCACAGCATTTTGGCGATGCCGTCGGCGGAATTTGTTCCGCGCCGCGACGACCCCCGCGTAGGCTACTTCGGCCAGCAGATCAATGATATGACGAGCCCCAAGGCGGCCAACTACCGCGACGTGATCAACCGATGGAGCTTAGTGAAGAAAGACCCCGAGGCCGCAGTCAGCGAGCCAGTGAAGCCCATTACCTGGTGGATTGAGAATACCACGCCCCTTGAGTTTCGCCCCATCATCCAGCGCGCCGGAGAGGCCTGGAACGAGGCCTTTGAGCAGGCCGGATTCAAGAATGCCATCGTGGTTAAGGTTCAGCCCGACACGGCAACGTGGGACGCGGGCGACGTGCGCTACAACGTACTGCGATGGACCTCGAGTCCCTTTCCTCCCTTTGGTGGTTACGGTCCGAGCTTTACGAACCCGCGCACGGGTGAAATCCTCGGGGCCGACATCATGCTCGAGTACGTTTTTGTGGCGAATCGCCTGAAGCAAGCCGCACTGTTTAACAACCTCGGACTTGTGGATGCCTTGGCGCCCGACGAGCACATTGCAGATGGCCACGACCACGCCGCTTGCCAGGCGGGTCAGTACCTGCAGCAGTCGACGCTTTTTGGCATGCAAGCCCTTGCTGCTGCCGAAGCCTCTGACGAACAAAAGCAACGCTACCTCGAGGAGTCCCTGTTTTACCTTATTCTGCATGAAATGGGCCACACGTTTGGCTTGAACCACAACATGAAGGCCTCGCAGCTTCACCTGCCCAAGGACCTTCACAACCGCGAGCTCACGGAGCGCGTGGGCCTCGTTGGTTCGGTGATGGACTACCCCGCGGTGAACGTCAGCTTGGACCCCGCGAAGCAGGGCCAGTACTTCACGACCAAGCCCGGTCCCTACGACCTGTGGGCGATCACCTACGGATACAGTCCGTCCCTGCCTGATGCCGACGCCGAAGAAGCCCGCCTCCAGCAAATTTTGGCGCGTAGCACAGAGCCCGCGCTCACCTTTGGAAACGATGCCGACGACATGCGTTCGCCGGGTAAGGCCATCGATCCGCGCGTCAATGTCAACGACATGTCGGGCGACGCCATCACCTACAGTGTCGAGCGATTCCAGCTCGTGAATAAACTGTACGGAACCCTGCTCAGCAACTACCGCAAAGAAGGCCAGAGCTACCAAGAGCTCGTGCAGGCCTACGCGATTTTGGGCGGAGAAATGAACAACGCCGCTGCTGCAATCAGCCGCTACATCGGGGGCGTCTACGTCGAGCGCGGGTTCAACGGCCAACCCGGAGCCAAAGATCCCTTCACGCCCGTTTCGCTTGCCGACCAAAAGCGCGCGATGAACGCACTGCGTACGCACCTGTTTGCGCCCAACGCATTTGATGCGGCGGCCCCCGTATGGAAGTACCTCCAGCAGCAGCGCCGTGGGTTCGGATTCTTTAGCCAAACCGAGGATCCCAAAATTCACGACCGAAGCCTTGCAATGCAGCGCAACGTGCTGGCTCACGTGCTGCACCCCGCAGTGATGAAGCGCCTTACCGACAGCGAACTCTACGGGAACCAGTACAGTGTGGTTGCGATGACCGCCGACCTTACCGATGCGGTGTTTGCGGCGGATTGGTCGTCTTCAGTGAACGGGTTCCGCCAAAATCTGCAGCTCGACTACGTCGATCGATTGATTGACATTGCGGGATTGGGCGAAAAAGCGGTTCCCGGATACGACCGCCCTTCGCAGTCGGCGGCCTTGGCCCAAATCCAGCGCATCCGCCAGATGCTGCGTAGCAATCCAGGTGTGGACGCCGAAACGAAGGCGCACCGAGCGCATTTGGCCCTAAAATTGGAGAAGGCCCTGGACTAAGTCCTACGAGCCATGCGAATTACCCTACGCGTCCGAATTTTCATCGCCATGTTTATGCTGGTGGTGCTGGGCTTTGGCGCCACGGGCATTGTCAGCCTTTTGCACTTTAAGGCTGAAGAGGTTGAGTACCGCCGCGAGCGCCTCAAGCGCAAAGAGCAGTCGATGGAGGCTCACGTTGCGCACGAGCTGCAGCGCGCGTTGGGTTCGGACATCAGCGAGTCCGACCTCTTGGAGGTGCTTCATGAGGAGCTCTGCGCGATAAGCACGATCCACCAAATGGACGTGGCCCTGTACACCATGGGGGGCGAACTGCTCTTGTCGTCGAATATGACGTTGGTCGACGACGGGGTGCTTCCTTCGCGGCTTCCTGAGGTGGTCCATAGCCGGCGAAATCAGATTTTGAGCATTGCGAACCCCGACAGCTCGGACGAAGAAATTCTGTTGTACACAGCAGAGCTTGAAGATGCCATGGGATTGCCAGTGGCGCTAATGGTGGTTCCGTACGACGCAAAAATTGCACGCCCCGTAGAGGACATGGATTTCTTTCGTGCGTTGGCCTGGCTTCACTTGGTGCTGTTTGTTGCCGCTACCTACTTCGCATACCTTTTATCTCGAAGCATTACCCAAGGTCTTGACGTCGTCGGTAATGCCATGAAGGGCAACCCCGAGGACGGGTCGAGCAATCCGCGGCCTGTAGCATGGAAGTCCAAGGACGAGATTGGTCAGCTCGTGGATTCGTACAATCGAATGGTGCACGAAACCCAAGAGAATGCCAAAGCGCTTGCGCTCGCCGAAAAAGAGAATGCATGGAGAGAAATGGCGCAACAAGTGGCGCACGAGATTAAGAATCCGCTGACGCCGATGCGCTTGATGACGCAACTCCATGCCAGTAGGGCAGCCAACCTCACCCCAGAGGAGGTCAAAGACTTTTCTGAGGCGATGCTCGCCCAAATTGACGCCATGACTGCGGTTGCAGGAGACTTTAGTGAACTGGCAAAAATCTCGGCAGGCGCCGTGCACCCTGTAGACATAAATTTGGTTTTAAGGCACATACAACTGGCCTACCCAGGGCTTGAGTTGGCCGTGCCGCACGGTGATTGGGTGGTTCGCGGAACCGAAGATTCGCTCCTCAGAGTGTTCAACAACCTTCTGAACAATGCACTTGACGCCATCCCCGAGGGCCGAACCCCGTCGTTGGCCCTAACGGTTCGCGACGACGAGGGTGCCGTGCTGGTTTCGGTGCGGGACAACGGGGGCGGAATTGATTCCGCACGCTGGGAGGCCATTTTTGAGCCGCACTTTACGACCAAGTCCACGGGCTCAGGACTCGGATTGGCGATGGTCAAGTCCATCGTAACCGGAATGGGCGGCCGCGTGTGGATTGAGTCGTCAGACGCTCAGGGAACTGAGGTTATGCTTCGGGTTCCGCGCGCTGAATCTGCATGATTTGCTGCGTGCCCCCAAATCGTTCGGGTCGAAGGGTGCACCGGTATCCGTTCGGGATTAACCGGGCCCAGTCCTCTTGGCTGAAGTAGACGCTGGCGTAGGATTCGGGCTGGAGCTGGTCTTCGAGCTCGGGTAGCGCGGATTCTTCAGTGGTCGCATAGGTACGCGTAGCAGGTACAAAGTCGTGAAGGGTAACAAGAAGTGAGCCGCCGGGCGTGAGGAGTTCGCACAATCGGCGCAGTTCGGCCTGCGCCACATCCATGTACAAGTGCGTAAACACAGAACCGGCGACAATGAGGTCAGCGGACTGACCATCCCAAGGCTGGGCACCCCAATGGGCTTGCTGAAAAGCCATCGCGGCGGCCTTGGGGTCGTAGACCCAACGCTGCGCATGCGGGAATTCCACCGCGATAAATCGTCCGACCCGGCCGTATCCTCCGCCGAAGTCCAAAATACTTTGGGCGTTGGGGGCAGCAGACTTGGCCACCTGGGCGAGCTCGCGGCCCGTGCTAAAGTACTCGGTGATGGCGCGGGTCCAGGTTCCGCCCGAAGCGCTCAACGGGTAGCGAAACATAGCGTCGGCGCGGTGAATCGCCGTGGACACTCCGTCAAGCCCCTCGGGCAACCACGGAAGGGCCAGCGTTTCAGGCAAGTGCTGCTGCTGCACGGCCGCCAAGGCGTCCACGCGCCGGCGCAGGACGTTCAGGGCGTCGCGGTTTTCGCCGATGCCCGACTTGTTTTGAAACCAACGTTGAAGGCGCTTGAGCACAGAAAGTATCTTTGGAACGGCCAAAGTACGCCATCTCAACAACCCAACACGAAGTATTATGTCCAGTGTACGCCTCGAAGTCCGTGACCGCGTTGCCTTTTTGACGATTGACCGCCCAGAGGCGCTCAACGCACTGAATGCCCCCACCATTCAGGCCCTGCACGAGCAGGTAGAAGCCCTGGACGCCAACGACGACGTTCGGGTGGTGGTCGTTACGGGCGCAGGCCCGAAGAGCTTTGTGGCGGGCGCCGACATCGCCGAGTTTGCAAGCTACAGCCCCGAGGAGGGCAAAGCGCTCGCACAACGCGGCCACGAATTACTTTTTAACCGAATTGCCCAGGCCCGCAAGCCGTACATCGCGGCGATCAATGGGTTTGCACTGGGTGGAGGCCTCGAGCTCGCCATGGCCTGCCACGTGCGCCTGGCGTCGTCTACGGCCCGCATGGGCTTGCCAGAGGCTTCGCTTGGGGTGATTCCGGGCTATGGCGGAACCCAACGCCTCGTACAGCTCGTCGGCAAAGGACGTGCGCTCGAGATGATGTTTAGTGCGAGCATGATCGATGCTGCTAAAGCTGAGGCTTGGGGTCTTGTCAACGCGGTCCACGAGCCCGACCAGCTCCTCGAAGCTTCCGAAGCCATGGCCCGTCAGTTTATCAAAGCCTCAGGAGATGCCCAGGCCGCAATCATTCGAACTGTTAACGCAGCTAACGAGGGAGGCCCCGGGTTTGCCGCCGAGATCGAAGAGTTTGGCGCCCGCTTCGCAACCGCAGAATTTACCGAAGGCACCACGGCTTTTCTCGAAAAACGCAAGCCAAGTTTTTGAGTGTGCGTTGGGTAGCGTCTTTGTACTAAATTGACGCCACCTAAACGCAATGCACATGTCTTTTCTCGTGATCGAACATGCCGTCTACTCATTCGGCACCTCCGGGTGGTGGGGCGGAATCGCCATTTTTGCGGCCTACGCCGCGATCGTATTTGGAGCGGCCCGCACGTGGAAGGGCGAAGAGCTTCGGATTTTTGAACGCTGGTGGGGCTATGTGCTGGCTGCCCTTCTGCTTGTCAAGCACCTGTACCTCTACCAATCAGGACTCTGGAACGTCCACGACAACCTTGAAATGCACCTCTGCGGCTTTAGTCGCATCTTGAGCATCTTGCTGCTCGCTTTTGGCGCCCGATGGGCCTTTTACCCCTTGTTCTTTTGGGGAATCGTCGGCGGGTTTCACAGCTTGCTCACCCCTGAACTCACGAGCGGAGACACGCCGTTTATGTACGCCGAATACTACATTGTTCATGGCGGAATCATAATCATCCCCCTCTACTTCGTTTTTGCGCGCGGCTGGATGATCGGCAAGTGGACCTGGGCAAAGGTTCTTGGAATCAACGTGCTGTTGATGGCGCCCGTGGGCTTGATCAACTACCTCGTGGACGCCAACTATATGTTTTTGTGCCAGCGCCCCATGGTCGACAACCCCTTCATCATGGGCGATTGGCCATTCTACATTGTCGGATTCGTGGCGGCTGGAGCGCTGCACTACGGCGTACTCACCCTGCTCTTCTGGAAGCGCATTAACAAATCAGCCTAATGGGAGAATGGGACATGGTCGTCGTCGAAGTCGGCGGACCAATTTGGTGGGCCGGCTACGGCATCCTCGCCTTGTTTTTTCTGGTCTTTTTCACCGTGGCGCCCCGAGCGGGCCACCCCAAATTTGCCCAGTGGGAAAAGATTCTAGGCTGGACCATCCTCGCCAACCAATCCTGGTACTGGTGGATGGCGTTGGCCGACGGAACCTTTAACGTCCGCGAATCGCTACCCCTTCACATGTGCAGTTTCAGCCAGTTTTTGCTCTTTGCGCACCTGGTACTCAAGCAGAAATGGGCCTTGCCGCTCGTGGCCTTTTGGGGCCCCTTGGGCGGAATCCAAGCGTTTCTCACCCCCGCGCTCGAGTCGTCGACCACCATCGGCTACGTCACCCAGTTTTACACGGCCCACTCTTCAGTGGTTGTGATTCCACTTTACCTCATTGTACGGGGCGGAGCCCGCTTGCCGCGCGCTCTTTTTTGGCGAGTCGTCGGCATCACCAACCTTGTGGGGTTTGCCATGATGGCGGTGAACGCCGCCCTCGGATCCAACTACTGGTACGTCAACCAGCCTCCGCCTGTGGACCACCCACTGGTGCAGGGCGCTTGGCCCTACTACCTCATCGGAATCGAAGGGGCCGTCATCGCGCTGTTCGCGGGGTTGTTTATACTCCTTCGCGGCTACCGAGTAGGCGCAGGGCCTCACGCTGGCTGAGTCCGCTAAGCTCTGGGTGGGCGTCGACCCACTGCCGCACCCACCTGGGGTTTGTTTTACCGTAGTCGCGCAGCGCCCAGCCGATGGCTTTGCGGTGAAAAAACTCCGTGGAGTGAACGTGCGCACTCAGCGCTTCGTCGAGCCACTCGGTTCGGGTTTCGCCCCGAAACCCTAGTTGGCAAATCATGGCCGTGCGATTTAACCAAAGGTTTTCATGGTACACCCACTGCTGTACGGTGGGCCAGACCTCCTCGGGGTAGCGTCGGAGCAGTACCCCAACCCCATGTACCGCCAGGGTGTCGACGCTGTCCCACCAGCTTTGGGTGGTGATCCAATGCTCCAAAGAGGTCAGGGCTTCAGTCGGTGTCCAGTACTTTGATTCCGCTTTGAGCAGGTCGCAGGCGAGGTGCTGCGCCTCTCGAAAGGGCTGCGCCCAGAGTTCGTGAATGCACGCAATCGCGTCGGACTTTCGTGGTCGCTCTGCCCAATGGTGGCGCTGAATTTCGGCGCGCAATGGCTTCGGAATGCCCAAAAATGCGAAGTGGCCCTTCATGTAGGCGGCCATGGATGGGGCGAGTTGGGGATTTTTGTGCGACTGCAACTCCATAAGTGCGGCGGCTAAAAAATTCATAGAAATATGCCTTTTAGGTCACCGTAACTTTGGTACATGATTCGCGCTCTGAAGGTTCTCACGTTGATGTCTCTTTTCGGCTCAAAGGTATTTGCCCAAGCGCCGCAGCATATTCAAATGTGGAATGAGGTTTTAGCAGAGGCCTCATCAGATTATCATTCCGGGGATGAATTTGGTTGGTCTGTTTCGGTTGCCGATGAGGCAACAGCAATTGGCGCGCCAAGTCACGATTTTGGTGCCGGAGCAACAACTTCCTCTAACGCTTCAAGCCCGGACTATCGAGAGGATGCAGGAGCAGTATACCTCCTTCAAAAATTCGGTTCTTATTGGCGAAATCAGAGTAAAATCATAGCACCAGACAGACAAGACTATGACCTGTTTGGCTATTCGGTATCGGTTTCTGGAACCCGATGTGCCATTGGAGCACCTGGCGAAGACCACGACGCTACGGGCACCGGCACCTCTACCATTTCGCAATCAGGGTACATTGTAAATTCAGGATCGGTATACCTGTTTGAGTATAATGGCACGTCTTGGGCTTTTTCCGCAAAAATCACGGCGCCGGTTCGCGAGGCATCAGATCAATTTGGGTCAAAAGTCCTACTTGTAGGCAACCAACTTTTTGTGGCCGCTCCTTTTGAAGATCATGATGGTTCAGAGTCCAATTCGCTCGTGAATTCGGGTTCGGTCTATGCTTATACTGTGGTGAACGGCAGTTGGACATTGGATCAAAAAATCGTGGCCAATGATCGATCTGCTGGAGATGAGTTTGGCACATCAATAGACTTTGACGGCACAACGCTTGCCGTGGGAGCACGATTTGCGGATGTTTCTTCGGTGATCAATCAAGGAGCGGTGTATACATTCACAAAATCTGGTTCATGGGCACAGCAAAGCAAAATCACTAGTTCAGATGGCGCAGCCGCAGATTTCTTTGGAAGTTCAGTAGCAGTATTTGGAACAAAGCTTGCGTGCGGAAGCCCAGGTAATCTTGGTCGTGGCGCGGTCTACGCGTATCAGTTTGCTAACGGCGCATGGGGCGCCGAACAAAAGCTAATATCTTCAGATATTCAATCCCAGGACCAATTTGGTGAGGCCCTGAGTTTATTCGGAGACACGCTTGTCGTTGCCGCACCAGGTGAGGATCACGATGCGACAGGTAGCTCATCATCAACGTCAGGCCAGGGGTACTTATCAAATGCGGGCGCGGCATATGTGTTTTATCGGGTGAGTTCAGGCTGGAGCCAGTCTCAAAAACTAATTCTTGATGATCGCGGAGCTCAAGCCAACTTTTCATGGGGAGTTGACGTGAATAAAGATGATTTGTTCATCGGTAGTCCTTATTGCGAAGTGAATGGAGTGGCAAGTGGAGTCGCCGCATTCTTTGGTAAAGATGTCTATGTTTGGATTGGTGCAACGAGTTCCGATCCCTCAACAGCATCGAACTGGAAGGAGGGCACCTTGCCCCCTACGGACCATGATTTTCTTTTTACCAAGGGGCCCTTTGACCCGCAATTCACAACGGCTATTTATGCGAACAGAATTACGGTACTACCTAATGTAAATGTTAGTATCAGTGCACCAAACGTAATTCGTGCAGACGGGTCGTTGTACAATGACGGCAGTATCCGTTTACTGGGCTCAACTACGGGGACCTATTCGTCGTTGTTTTTTAGGGGGAGTTATTCGGGCTCTGGTACCGTATTTAAAGAGCAACATTTAGGCTTAGGTTGGCATCAAATCGCATCACCGCTTCAAAATAATTGGAGTTCGGCACTTGGTGCAAACACCGCGTCTCTTGTTCCGTTTGATGCGAGCACCGGAAACTACGGCGGTCAGGGGACAATGCTCAATGATGAGGGAAGAGGGTTTTTTGCGGAAGTCAACGGATCATCGCCTTATGGCGGCTCAGCGTTTATGTCGAATGCGGGAATGCTCTCAATTCAGGGCACTCCCAGAACCCAAGCGACCTATCAATTGGGGTATTCGAACAACAGCAATCCCTTAAATGTGCAGCATACTTCGGCGGTTGTTGATGGATGGAATTTACTTGGCAACCC
The DNA here is from genome assembly GCA_965657195.1 of uncultured Schleiferiaceae bacterium. Taxonomy (GTDB): domain Bacteria; phylum Bacteroidota; class Bacteroidia; order Flavobacteriales; family Schleiferiaceae; genus TMED14. The sequence continues at coordinate 18,493 of CBFHNK010000004.1, read as the reverse complement.
ATTTACGTCCCCTATAGATTTTCGATTTCTAAACAGAATTGATGTCGATCCATACTATTCAGTTTGGGATCCAACACTCAATGGTGGTCTCGGCGGGCACAAGTTTTGGTCATATGTCGGTGGATCGCTTTCGTACATTATTCCACCAATGCAGGGGTTTTGGGTGCGTGCTTGGTCCGGAAGCTCAAGCATCTCGTCCATTCAAATGAACCAGGTGGGCACAATCACGTCGGTTCCGCGCTTTTTGAAGAAAGATGATTTGAAGCTTCGGTTCGTCAATATGAGCGACTCCTCCTTTATCGACGAGGTTTGGATCACAGAGGTTTTTGGGGCCCAAAATGACACATTCAACCACCATTTGGATGTCCCTAAGCAGTTTGCACCACAAGGTGCGGTGAATGCCTTTTTAATGGTGTCGGGAGTAGCTGTATCGGCCAAGTCGGCCACGTTTGTTGATGATACCATCGTCTTTGATATTGGATTATCGAGACCGCTGGGAAATTGGGTTGTAAAGGCTTCAGGTTCTCGATTTAGTGACTACACTTGGACCCTTAAGGGAAAATCTTCGTCGGGCGCCATTCAACTGGAACAGGACGACGTGCATCAGTTGCCCTTGAACGATTCAACTTTCACCTTGGTCGGAGTCCGTGCGGAGTTAAGTACTATCGAAGAATCTCCTTGGTGCTTTGTGCGGTGCGCACAAGGTGCTATTCAAATTGAACCCACAGAATTGGGTACTTTTGACATTCGTGTATTCAGCACTTCTGGCCAGCTTGTTGCCAAAAGCGATGGCCTCAGAGATACCGAAGTCTTCGTCGTTCCGGCGCCAGGGGTTTACATTATCAAAATTTCGAGTGAGCAGTACCCAACAAGTCAGTCGGTTCGCGTTCTAGTTCTTTAAGGTATTACTATGAGTGACAATAATTCAGACTTGCAATTAGAACTATTTCAAGAGGCTTTCGACGGAATGTTCGAGGATGCTGCGCTTGAGTCTACTTCCGTTCAGTCAGAAATTGCCGACCCTGGGCCTCCGGTTCCTATTGATACAAATGTATTTCTGTTGCTTAGCTTAGGAATCGGGATTGCTTATTGGACGAACCGAAGGGGTGGGTACCGATACGCTTTGAAATGCCGTGAATAGTGTTCAAATAATAAAACAAGTTTCAATACCAAAGTGGCTTTTGATTAGTGGGTGGCAATTGGGGCGTTTTCTGCGCGAAGCAGGTTGGAATAAGTCACCGAAGCCCAATGACTTGCAAGCGATAATGCGGAATTAGTCATTTCTTAATGTTTATTGTGCGAGCCGTGCTTAATTTTGGGACATGCGCACGCTGCTCCTACCCTTCATTGTGCTTTGGTCGTTTACGGTGTCTGCCCAAAGCTACTTCAGTTCGAATGCTGCTGCGCAAAAGCTTCAGTCGCACCAGACAAAGCTGAGCGAACTTCATTTGAAGCTGCTATCACGCGAGCGTGCTAAAGGGGGGTTCGAGCCCCAGTGGAAGAAGATTTACCAAGAGGCCCTCGGGCTTGAAGGTATTTTGGCCTGCGCAGATTCTGAATGGTACTATACTCAGTACGAGCCGCAAGTCTACCGAACCCAAGGGGCGTCTGTCTCGGATCCTGAAGCGTTTTTTAATGAGCTCACGCGACTGGTGGCCCTGACCTCATACACGTACGAAGCGATTGCCGCGGCATATGAGCGCAACGGATGTGCCTCGGACGGTGTTCGACAAGCAGTTCACGCGGGCAGAAAAGCCCACGAACGCCTGCGCCCAGCCCTCAAGGGAATCGCAGAGGGGAATCGTTAGTCAAGCCACGTATCAGCAAGGGCGACACGGTCCTCGGCGGTGAGGCCGAGTTGCGTCACACTCTCTCCAAACGACAGGCCTACTTCACGGCAGTACGAAAGCATACGTTCTTGTACGAAGCGCTCGAGATTTTCTACAGTGTTCATATTCAGGCTTTTTAAGTTCGAAAACAAAGCACGTAGACTTATGTAAACCGGCGAATAGTTTTGTGTTAACACATGGTAAATGAGCGCGTTAGGCCACAAAAGTTACGAACAGCATGTTGATATCCACATGGAGGCTATTGTGGCAAATAATTCCCGAACTTTCGGCATGCGTTGCTTCATTGCATTTTTAGTGTTGGCATATTCAGTCACTGCCCGCGCCCAGTGCTCCGTGGACGTCGTGCGCGACAGCCTTTATGGCTGCGCGGGGGACAGTGTGACGCTTGAGGCGATTGGTTTGGGTCCGTTTGTGTGGAGCCCGTCGGCGAGCGTTTCGTGCGACACGTGCATTGTGACGCGGGCGCGCATTGGGTCGACGTCGTCGAGCATCACGGTTTCCACGCAGATGGGGGCGACGGTTCCGGCGGTAAATGGCAACTTTAGCCTTGGAAACACGGGCTTCACGTCGCAGTACATCAACAACCAGTTCTCGATTTGGAACGAGGGCACCTATGCGGTGGGCCCCAACCCGAATGCAGTGCATGCAAACTTTGGTACTTGGGGCGACCACACGACCGGCACGGGCAACTATATGATTGTCAACGGATCGATTCTACCGAACCGCACGATTTGGCAGCAGACCGTGACGTTTCCCGGCGGAGCCCAAGTGACCATGTCGTACTGGGTGCTTAGCTTGGCCCTGCCCCCAGGAAGCCTCAGGGTGATGGTCAACGGCACCCAGGCGGGCACAGCCCAAGCCGCTCCGTCCACCATTGGAACCTGGAGCTTGCGCACGCAAACGTTTACAGCGCCTGCGAACGGCGTGTGCACCATTGCGCTCCAGGCGGTGACGACCGCGGGATCGGGCAACGACTTTGGCCTCGACGACATTAGCTTTTCGTACAGCTGCACCGCGAGCAAGCCGGTGTGGCTGGTCCCGAACCCGAAGCCCAACGCGCTGGCCTGGGTCAACCGCACCAGTGGCTGTGAGCCGCTCTGCGTGACGTGGCACGACGTGAGCAGTGTTCCCGGCGGCCAAGTGGCGGCGCGCCTGTGGGATTTTGGCGACGGAACCACCGATACCGCAAAAGATCCGGAGCACTGCTATGCGGTCCCCGGCACGTACCAAGCGACGCTCACGGTGTGGTCCGATTCGGGCTGTGTGGCGACGGCTACCGCATTGCCGGCTGTGACGGCACATCCGCAGCCGGTGGTGGATGCCTTTTGGTCGGTTCCCGGCGGAACCTGGTCCCGCGACAGCAATCTGCTCGTGCCCTACGACAATCCCACCCTTGCGCTTATGGTGGGTCTCGATTCGTCGGTGAGCCCTTGGACGTTGGCTCCGGGCTCGTCCATGTGGGTAGACTGGGGTGACGGTCCGCGTGAGGTTCGGGGATTTGGTGGTTCCGGCCCGCCGCAACTGGCGTTCAGCCACACCTTTGCGCCGCAAATCCGCTATGAGATTTGTGTGGGCCTACAAACGAGCCAAGGGTGCGCCGATACGCTCTGCTTTACCGTGCTCGGCAGTCCGGGCATGGAGCTCCCCAACGTGTTCACACCCAATGCTGACGGTCGTAACGATCAGTGGGCTCCCAACTACATCGCTGTGGATTGGGCCGAGTGGGAGGTGCGCAACCGCAACGGCGCCGTGATGGCCACGGGCATCCGACCAGAGGATTTTTGGGACGGAACCTACCATGGACGCCCCGCCGCCGACGGAGTGTACTTCGTCATCGCTAAAGCGAAGAATGTGAATGTGGTGGACCCCGTGGTACTGACCACGGCGCTGCATTTGGTGCGCTAGGCTAAACCGCTAAGAGTTCCGCGATTTCATGAAGGCCCTTGTAGCTACGGGTCGCGGGCGACATGGTCGCAAGGCTAGCGGTAATTCGCGCACGGTCTTCATCAGAAAGTTCGGTCCAGGGCGTCATTGAAACGCGTACGCTAAATCCAGCCCAAGCTTCGACAAGTACTTGAATGACTTGGAATTCCGTGCGAAAGTATACTTCGTCTAGATATCGTGCGGGTGGCCGTGGATAGTCCGGATGCTGGCTTAACGTCGGCAAAGAGGTGAGGGTCCAGACGCCTCGTTCAAAGCAGGCTCCGGGTCGCGACATAGCCGCGCTGATGCCCGCACTAGCCGCGCGAAGGGCATCGCCGTCGGCGACTGGGGCATGAACCGAGGCAAAGTCCAGCCCGAGCTTTGCCGTGGGTCGAAATCCGCTGGGGAAGGCAAATGCAATCGCCTTGAGGACGCCGCGGTGGAGCAGAGCAAGGTCTTCGGTGCACGATAGTGCGATCTCTTCAAGGGAGGCTTCAGAGTGGCCGAGGTGCGCGGCCAAAAGTTGGATTCCGTCGGCCGCATCGTCCGTTGCCCCAATAAGGTCGGCGCCCAACGCCCCATGAAGCTCACACAGCTTCGCGGCGCGAAGCTCTGAGTTCGGTGGACCAAGGCTTAGTGGAGCAGTAGACCGCTCCAGGTCGGGGCCAACGGTGAATGGGACGCGAATAAGAGGCATTTCGCAAACCTACGCTACCTCGTTCGGGCCGCCAACCAATGTTTTTTACGCTCCGCTGCAGGTTTAGCACTAAAATTGCATGAATTCTGCGTTACGCAAACTTTATCCGTGCAATTTATCAGTCAAGTACTCCCGTACATGCGTGCCGCCAGCTTTATGGTTGGCGTCGGAATCACTGTGCGCGGACTTGCGCAGGCACCTGCTCCGACTGAGGACACTCTTGACCTGCGTGAAGTGGTGATTTCTGCTGCGCGGTGGAAGCAAACGGCCGAACATATTCCGTCTCAAGTCGCGGTGGTACTCCCCAAGCAGATTGCCCAGTTTCAACCCCAGACGGCAGCGGATTTGCTGAGCATTTCGGGCAAAGTCTTTATTCAAAAAAGCCAGCAGGGCGGCGGAAGCCCCATGATTCGCGGCTTTGCCACGAACCGACTCATTTATTCGGTGGACGGGGTGCGCATGAACACCGCCATCTTTCGCGCCGGAAACATTCAAAACGTCATCAACCTCGACCCTTTTGCGATGGACCGCGCAGAGGTGGTATTCGGTCCTGCCAGCGTGATGTACGGCAGCGATGCCATCGGGGGCGTCATGAGCTTCACCACCCTTCAACCGGTGGTCGGAACCAAAGGCATCCACGGCAGCGCGCAAGTCCGCTACTCGTCGGCCAACAGCGAGCAAACGGGACATGTGGACCTGCGCTACGGCGGTCCCAAGTGGGCGGGAATCACCAGCCTGAGTCGTTGGGACTTTGACCACCTTCGCCAAGGCAGCCGCGGTCCGCAGGACTACATCAAGGCCCGCTACGTGGACGTCACTCCAGATGGTGATGTGGTTCGCATTCAGAGTGATTCCTTGCTTCAGGTTCCGACGGGCTATACCCAACAGAATTTAATGCAAAAATTCGTCTATGTGCCCGCCACAGGCTGGGAACTTCAGTACGGCCTGCACCATTCTGCGACCTCAGACTACGGCCGCTACGACCGCCACAACAGGGTCCGCAACGGCTTGCCCCGCTACGCGGAATGGAACTACGGGCCGCAGCGCTGGACCATGCACAATCTGGCGCTCCGGCGTGAAGCAAATAAGCGGTTTGCGGACTTGTGGACGCTTCGCGTAGCCGCGCAGCGATTCGAAGAGTCGCGTATCGACCGTGCCTTGAATGCGTCAGAGCGCACGACGCAAACCGAGCGAGTCGGGGCGTACTCCGTCAATTGGGACGCCACGAAAGAATGGAGCGCTACACACACCTTTTTTTACGGAGCCGAGGGCGTCTGGAATTCGGTGAACTCGTTCGGCGTGGTAGAAGATGTGCCCGGCGGTCTTCAGTCGGTAACCCATTCGCGCTACCCACAGTCTACCTGGTATTCGGTCGGAATTTATGCCACCGAGGCTTGGGCGGTCACGCCTAAGACCACGATCACAAGTGGCCTTCGCGCCAACGCCGTGGGTTTGGACGCCGACTTCTCTCAGAATCTCGATTTTTTCCCGCTTCCCTTTGCCACGGCTCAAGTTCGTGATGCTGCGGTTACCGGAAGCTTTGGTGCCTCGTACCGTCCCACTGCGGATTGGGTGGTTAAGGCCAACCTCGGGACCGCCTTTCGCGCACCCAACGTAGACGACCTCGGAAAAATTTTTGATTCGTCGCCGGGCATGGTGGTGGTTCCGAACCCCACCCTCAAGTCGGAATATGCGTACAATGCCGACGTGGACGTCGCGAAGCTGTTCGGAACCTGGTTTAAAGTCGATGTGGCGGCCTACGCAACTCTACTTGAGAACGCCTTAGTGCGGCGCCCTTATGAGCTGGACGGGCACGACAGCATCATTTACGGCGGAGAAATGAGTCGGGTTGAGGCCGTGCAAAACGCTGCGATTGCCCGAGTCGTAGGTGCCTATTTTGGAATGGAAGCACGCCTTAGCAAGACCTGGTCCACAAAGCTTTCGTACAACCTGCAGCGCGGGGTCGAAGAACTGGACAATGGGGAGCTCAGCCCCTCACGTCATGCGGCACCTGCCTTTGGGTTGGGTCGTTTGACCTACCAAAAAGGGAAGTTCCGCGCGGACCTCACCTCACAGGTCCAAGCCGCGCGCAGCAACGATGAGTTGGCCTGGGAGGAGCGCGCCAAGACCGAGATTTATGCGTTGGACGCCGAAGGAAACGCCTTCAGCCCCGCGTGGTACACGCTTAACGCACGCGCAAGTATGGAGCTCAAGTACGGAGTGACCCTGAATGTGGGCCTTGAGAACATTACGGACCAGCGCTACCGTCCCTACAGTTCGGGAATTTCAGGGGCTGGCCGTAACGCGGTGGTTGCGCTGGCGGCGCGGTTTTAGTCGCGGCGTTTGTCGCACAGGTAACGCCCTGGTGCGCCCGATAGGAAAAACCTATTGCACATCGTGTTCGGCTTTCAGCTTTGGGTTAGGTTTGTTAATGAAATTCAACCAAGCCTAATCTATTGAAAATCATGAAGAAAACCTTCAGCATTCTCGCTCTTGCTGCAGCATTAGCAGCTTCTGCCCAAGGCATGAAAGGCGACATTAGCCAATGCCCGGTGCATGGCGGTGGGGCTGCAGCCACCACCGAAGCGTCCGCAACCAAGACCACCGACCCCAAAAAGGCAATGACTGGAACCACCAACCAAGATTGGTGGCCCAACCAACTGAATTTGGACTTGCTTCGTCAGAATTCCAACCTATCAGACCCCATGGATCCTGGGTTTAGCTACCGCATTGCGTTTGGGCAACTCGACTACTTCGCCCTCAAGGCTGACGTGAAGAAGGTCCTTACTGAATCTCAGGATTGGTGGCCAGCCGACTGGGGCAACTACGGCCCCCTATTCATTCGCATGGCATGGCACAGTGCGGGAACCTACCGCACCGGAGATGGCCGCGGTGGCTCAGCAGCTGGTCAGCAGCGCTTCGCTCCGTTGAATAGCTGGCCCGACAATGCCAACCTCGACAAGGCGCGTCGCCTTTTGTGGCCCGTGAAGATGAAGTACGGATCCAAGATCTCATGGGCTGACCTTTTTGTGCTCGCAGGCAATGTGGCCCTTGAAGAAATGGGCTTCAAGACCTTTGGTTTTTCGGGTGGCCGTGCCGACGTGTGGGAGCCTGAAAAGGATGTCTACTGGGGCACTGAAGGCCAATGGCTCGCTGACCAGGCACGCTATTCAGATGGCCGAAAGCTCGAGAATCCTCTGGCCGCGGTGCAGATGGGCTTGATTTATGTCAACCCAGAAGGCCCGAACGGCAACCCCGATCCTGTTTTGGCGGCTAAAGACATTCGCGAAACGTTTGGCCGTATGGGTATGAACGACGAAGAGACGGTCGCGTTGATCGCCGGCGGACACACCTTGGGCAAGACCCACGGAGCGGGGCCCGCGAGCCACGTTGGCCCTGAGCCTGAAGCGGCTCCGATTGAAGCCCAAGGATTGGGGTGGAACAGCAGCTACGGCACCGGCAAAGGCAAGGACGCGATTACGTCGGGCCTCGAAGTGATTTGGACGTCAACTCCCGTGGAGTGGAGCCACCAGTATTTTGTGAATTTGTTTAGCTACGACTGGGAACTCACGAAGAGCCCCGCCGGCGCGCACCAGTGGGTTGCCAAGGACGCCGAGGCGAGCTTTCCTGACGCACATGTAGCTGGTTTGAAGCACCGTCCGACGATGCTGACTACTGACCTGTCGCTTCGCTTTGACCCGACCTACGAGAAGATTTCGCGCCGGTTCATGGAGGATCCAAAAGCGTTTGACGAAGCTTTTGCGCGTGCATGGTTTAAGTTGACGCACCGCGACATGGGTCCCAATACCCGCTACCTCGGGCCTGAAGCGCCAAAAGAGGCCTTGATTTGGCAGGACCCCGTTCCTGCTGTTGACCACGAGCTCGTAAATGCAGCAGACGTCGCATTGCTGAAGTCTGAAATCCTGAATTCTGGATTGAGCGTGCAGGACCTCGTCGCGGTAGCATGGGCTTCGGCCTCGACGTTCCGTGGTTCCGACAATCGCGGCGGAGCCAACGGCGCCCGCATCACGCTCGCACCCCAGCGTACCTGGGAAGCCAATAACCCCGCCCAGCTGGAGAAAGTGCTCAAGGTTTACGAGAAGATTGCCAAGAAGTTCAACTCGAAGACCAAGAAAATTTCAATGGCCGATTTGATCGTGCTTGGTGGCGTTGCCGCTGTGGAAAAGGCTGCGAAGGACGCGGGCTACCCGGTAGAGGTTCCGTTCACGCCCGGTCGGACGGATGCGCGCGTTGAGCAGACCGACGTTCAGAGTTTTGCAGTCCTTGAGCCGATGGCTGACGGGTTCCGCAACTACCGCAAAGGAGCATACACGGTTCCGACTGAAGCGCTTTTGGTTGATAAAGCCCAGTTGCTAACGCTAACTGCGCCCGAAATGACGGTGTTGGTGGGCGGAATGCGCGCCCTTGGCGCCAACTACGACGGCAGCAAGACCGGCGTATTCACCCAGCGCCCTGGACAACTTACGAACGACTTCTTTGTGAACCTGCTCGATATGAGCACTGTGTGGAAGCCCGCCGATGCCAATGCCGAGCTGTTCAACGGAACAGACCGCAAGACAGGCGCCACCAAGTGGACAGCTTCTCGAGCAGATCTGATTTTTGGTTCGAATTCTGAGCTCCGCGCCCTCGCTGAGGTGTACGCTAGTGAAGATGCCAAGGCCAAGTTTGTCAATGACTTTGTTGCCGCGTGGAACAAGGTGATGATGCTTGACCGATTCGACCTGCTACAGAAGTAAGTCAAACGAAAAGTTCTGCGGGGCGGTACGGGTCAAAGCGACTTTGCCGCTCCGCTACTTTTTGAGCGCCGGCTTAATGCGCTCCCCAATGAGCTGGATGCTGCGCAGCAGTTTTTCGCGCGGAAGCTCGGCGTTGTCCATCTGAAAGGTCACGCGGTCGACGCCACCAAGGGCCGCGGCGTGACGCAGAATCTTTTCACCAACTTCGTCGGGATCGCCGACGAGCAGGGCGCCTGTTGGGCCATTTTGGGCGTCAAAGCGTTCGCGCGACACGGGCGGCCATCCGCGTTCGCGGCCGATGCGGGTAAAGGTTTTGGCGTAGCCAGGGAAGTAGTCCTGGACCGCTTCTTCACGGCTCGGAGCCACATAGCCCAGCGAATGCAGGCCCACCTTGAGCTTTTCAGGAGCATGCCCCGCTTGGGCCCCTGCGGCCCGGTAGAGGTTGACAGCGCGGCGAAAGCGGTGGGTTTCGCCCCCGATCACAGCCACCATGAGCGGCAGCCCGAGTAGGCCTGCACGCACGAAGGATTCGGGAGTTCCGCCCACCCCGACCCAAATCGGGATTTCAGGCTGCAGCGGGCGGGGGTAGACCGCCTGGTCGTGCAAGGCCGGACGAAATTTTCCCGACCACGTTACCCGCTCTTCGCCGCGCAGCTTCATAAGCAGTTCCAATTTTTCGGCGAACAGGGCGTCGTAGTCGCTGAAGTCCAGGCCAAACAACGGGAATGACTCGGTAAACGATCCGCGGCCCACCACCATTTCGGCCCGCCCCTGGCTCACCAGGTCCAGCGTGGCGAACTGCTGAAACACCCGTACAGGGTCGGCGGCGCTCAGCACCGTCACCGCACTGGTCAGCTTGATGCGCCGGGTGCGCGCGGCGGCGGCGGCCAAGATGACCGAGGGGGCGGAATCCAAAAATTCCGCACGGTGGTGTTCGCCCACACCAAAGACGTCAAGGCCGACGCGGTCGGCTGTTTCGATGCGTTCGAGGAGGTGCTGGATCGCCTCCACGGGTTGTTCGTGCTCGCGCGAGGCGAAGCTGTCGATTCCGAGTTCCATGGGGTGAAGGTAGCCGACACGCGACTACTTCCACCGGCATAGTTAGTGTTTAGCTACGCGCTGCGAAATCACGGTTTCGCCAGAATGAATGCGCGCAATGTAGATGCCTGAGGGCAGGTTGGCGGCGTCCACGACCACATTCTCTGTGCCCTCAGCTACGGCAAGTACTTTGCCCTGAAGGTCGCAAAGCTCGATGCGAACGGGCATGCCCGCGCTAAAAGTCCAGCGGTCCAAGGTGGGGTTGGGCGTTACGCGCAGCGCATTGAGCAAGGCCAATTCGTCATTTGAAAGCGGAATCGCCGCGTACTTCACATCGTCAAAGAAGAAGGTTGAGTTGGCGGAACCGTCTCCGACGTTGGTACTTCCCGCCGCAAAGTCAAACAAGAAGGTCAACGTGGGCATGTCGCTCAGTGAGCCGGCAAAATCGAACGACAGGGTCTCCCATTCGCCGGTTTTGGTGGTTTGCACACTGCGTTCAACGCCCCAAAATGGCTTCTCGGTTTTGAGGGTCACGTTGGTTCCGATGGGGGCAGAGGTCCAGACCTTCATGGTGAGCACCGTGTGGGTCGCGAAGTCGATTGGGTTGGCGAAGGTGATTTTGCTTCCGCCGAACGGAGCGCCTCGGTGGCGCACGAGTTTGGCCACGTTCGCGCTGGTGTTGCCCGCGTTCTGGTGCGGATTCGCGACCACGGTCAGTACCGCGCTTTCGAAGCTAAAAAAGTGGTCGGTGGTCGCTCCCGCTTCAAAGGTGATGGGCAGTCCGGCGAGTGGGGTGGCGATTCCGCCCGCGATTTGCAGGATGTTGTCGACGTAGAACGTGGTTCCGCCGCCGTTGGTGAATGGCTGCGGCATGATGACTAGGTCCGTGCTGCCCGTGCAGGCGGGGATGCCAAAGTCAAACAACAGGGTGTGCCAAGCGCCCGATACGGTGGTCACGGCATCGACTTCGCCAGTGTACGGAGCCTCGAGCTTGATTTTGATGACGGTTCCGACGGGCTCGGTCGTGTAGACGTCCATTGAAAGCACGCTGGTGCTTGCCGCCGAAAAGTCGAGCGAGGTTACGCCCGTGATTTTGCCTCCGGCCCACTGGTCAGCCACATTGACTTTGACAATTTTGGCCACGTTGGCGCTGCTGTTTCCGGTGGTACTGGGGTTTGGAACGATCGTGAACGTCGCCCCGTCGTAGCCGACCATGCCTGCGGTGGCAGATTCAAAGTTGAACGGAAGGCTTTGGGCCATCGCAGCCGTTGCGGCAATGGTGAATAGAGAGGAGTAGAGCTTGCGCATCAGTTTAGGTTGAGCGCAGGCTTCGGATAGGAGTACAGCGCAGTTGGAATAAGGGCGCGGACGCCGTGAATCCACTAAGATAAGTGATTTCTTAAGTCTGCGGTTGTTGGGATTGTTTTTGGGCAGGATCCGCCCTAAATCCCTAGTGGTCGCGCCCTAGCTGAATCAGGAGCGCATAAGCTTCGTCCCATGACGGAACGGATTCCGCCTCAGTTCCATAGGATTTGCCGGTGGCGATTTTTGGGAACGCCTTCATTGCCTTGAGGTGGGTTTCGCTGCGCAAGTAGTCAAGCATGGCTTCGCGGCTCGACCAGGCTGTGAGCGTGCACTGGTAGTTTTTGATGCGCAGAACTTCGCAAAACAGATTGCCCTTGGCCTGCTGGGCCTGGCGAAATGAAGGAATGGCTAATGCCCAAAATCGAATGGTTCCGACAATCCCCTTGGGGCGGAGGCCGGTAATGGAGATGTACATACGTTCAGACGCGGATTAAAATAGATCCCTCAACAGGAGGGCGACAAACACGAGGCCGCCCATTAGTAGTTTCTATTCTGACGGCTTATTAATGAGCATGAGCTCTTGAAGGCTGAGTTCTCCAAGAATGTAGTCCCGAATGAGCGATATAGACTTGGCTGTAGGGATGAAACCTTCGAACATGTTACTACCTATTGCGTGCGCAGTTTCCTCAAGAACCGTAAGATTAGGAAAGACCACACCTTGTATGCTGCAGTTTTCACGGTCAATTACTAGCGCTTGGTACATGTAAATTCTTTGAAGCATGAAGGTACAAAAACCGAGGGATTGCCAACGGGCCCGACCAATGAATACCAACTAAGATTTTACCTCCATCTGGTTCGAGAGGCGAGCTTTTATTGGCGATATCGTAATTTGACAGCTTCAACAAATAAATGATCTTCAACCCTTGCAATCCAATAATTTTACTGTAACCACCTAATAATCAACAAAAAACCCCACCATCACTGGCGGGGTTTGTGGGGCTCCTCCTGCTGGACTTGAACCAGCGACCCTCTGATTAACAGTCAGATGCTCTAACCAACTGAGCTAAGGAGGAATTTCCTGTAAAAAGGGCTGCAATAATACGACGCGCAAGCCATCCTAGCAAGAGCCAAAGGCCGGTATCTTTGCCGGTAAAACCTAGAAAACATGAGTGTACTGGTAATTGGCACGGTTGCCTACGACGGACTAGAGACCCCATTCGGGGTTCGCGAACGAATCCTTGGTGGATCTGCCACCTACATTGGGCTGAGTGCTAGCTACTTGACCAAACCTGTACACCTGGTTTCGGTGGTTGGAGAAGACTTTGAGCAAGCCCACATCGACATGCTCAACCGCCACCACGTCCGCACCGAAGGACTTGAAGTAATGGCCGGCCAAAAGACGTTTTTCTGGAAGGGCAAGTACCACCTGGACATGAACAGCCGGGACACGTTGGACACCCAGCTCAACGTGCTCGAGCATTTTAACCCAAAAGTTCCGGATTCCGCCAAGAACTGCGACGTGCTGATGCTGGGCAACCTGGTTCCGGCGATTCAGATGAGTGTGGTGGAACAGCTTCCGACCCGCCCCAAGCTGGTGGTGATGGACACCATGAACCTGTGGATTGAAAACACACCCGAGGACCTGCGCAAAATGCTGACCAAGGTGGACGTGCTGACCGTGAACGACGAAGAAGCGCGCCAGCTCAGCGGCGAGCACAACCTCGTCAAGGCGGCCCGCGCCATCCGCGCAATGGGACCCAAAATCCTCATCCTGAAAAAGGGCGAGCACGGCGCGTTGCTGTTTGGCGAAAATGATGAGATCTTCTTTGCTCCGGCGCTTCCGCTGGCCGACGTGGTTGACCCCACGGGTGCCGGCGACACGTTTGCAGGCGGATTTGTAGGTTACCTCGACAGCGTGGGCGACTTCAGCTTTGACAGCATGAAGCGCGGACTCATGTATGCCGCGACCATGGCCAGCTTCTGTGTGGAGGCCTTTGGTCCCGAGCGCATGATGGATTTGACCGACGAGGCCATTCGCGCCCGCCGCGCCGACTTCTCACAGCTGATTCAAGTAGGCTAAACCGTGCGGGCCGACGTCTACCTGTGGGCGGTTCGGCTCTTCAAAACCCGCGCAACCGCTGCCGAGGCGCTGCGTTCGGGTCAGGTTAGTATTGGCGGAACCGAGATCAAAGCCAGCCGCGACGTCAAGCCAGGCGAAGTGCTGGTTTTGCGCTTTACCGGGTATACGCGAAGCTTTGAAATTTTAGGCCTTCCGCGCACTCGCGTGGGGGCCGCGCTTGTTGAAAACTTGATGCGCGAGGTTACGTCTCCTGAAGAAATTGAGAAGCGCGAACTCCTCGACTTGTCTCGAAAACTTCAGCGAAATCAAGGTCTTGGGCGTCCCACAAAGCGCGACCGGCGCGACCTCGAAGACTGGATTTAACGTTAATTTAACGTTGATTACCAGTTGATTAAACAAACTGGTTACGGAGGTTTAACACGTTTTAAATGGATGAGGTGATTAACTTTGTCTTATCATCTATATAATTAAAACGCATGATGAACAAACTATTGACCCTTGCGAGTGTAGTCATTGCCACGGCAACATCTTACGCTCAAAATGCAGCCGATACGTCCATGTACGACCAACTCGATGAGGTGGTTGTTACTTCGGGCGTAATCGACATTGCTAAGACTCGTGAAACGCCGGTTGCGGTGTCCACGATTACTCCAGCGGAAATTTCGGTGAAAATCGGAAACCTTGAATTCCCTGAGATTATGAGCCGCACTCCTGGTGTGTACGTAACCCGTCAGGGTGGTGGCTACGGTGATTCGCGCATGAACCTGCGCGGCTTTGACCAGCGCAACACTTCGTTCTTGATCAATGGCCAGCCGGTCAACGATATGGAAAACGGTTGGGTGTACTGGTCTAACTGGCAAGGACTTACCGACGTGGCTAGCGGAATCCAGATCCAGCGCGGTTTGGGCGCTTCACGACTTGCGGTGCCTTCAGTGGGCGGAACCGTTTCGATCTTCACCAAAGCCGCTGAGCTTAAGAAAGGTGGATCTGTATCGCAGACGGTGGGTAACAACGGCTACTTCAAGACTTCGGCTGTGGTTAACACCGGCAAGAGCAAGAGCGGATGGGCATCTTCATTCCTTCTGTCTCGTTGGGTGGGTAACGGATACGCCTACGGCACCGCAGGCGAAGGCTGGACCTACTTCGGCGCTGTGGGGTACGCTCCGAAAGGCTCGAAGCACTCAGTAAATCTGTCGTTCATTGGTGCAGGCCAGTGGCACCACCAGCGTGATGCATTTGTTTCAGTTCGTGACTACATGAACTTCGGAACCGCGGCTAGCGACAACCCCGTAGGTCTGACTGCCGGTGACCTTAGCGACGAAGACATCGACCGCCGTTGGAACACCGACGCTGGACGTATGACCATCGACGATGTAAACCAAGAGTTCAGCATGCGCCGCAACTTCTACAACAAGCCATTGGCTACGTTCAACTGGGATTACGCGATCAATTCAAATTGGAAGCTTAACACCTCAGTCTATGGTTCCGCAGGACGCGGAGGTGGCACAGGCCCCCGCGGTGGAAACTTCCGTAACGCCGACCTCGACTTCTTCCCTTTCAATAAGGACTTGACGCAGCAGTACCTCTTAGATGGTCGCGGAACGCGCTTTACCGAGGGTGAATACAAGGGCCAAGTTGATTTTGACGCAGCCGTTGCAATCAACCAAAGCACGACCAACCCGTACACCGGTGGAATCTCTGCCTTCCAAGGCCAGCTGATTGGTTCAAATGGATTCCGCGACAGCAATGTCAACCGTGCAGTGTTGATCCGCCGCGCTTCGATGAACTCACACGACTGGTACGGCGTGATCTCAAACCTTGAAGGCAAGATTGGCAAGCTCCGCACCTCGATCGGTGTGGACCTCCGCACGTACAAAGGCTACCACTACCGCTCAATGAACCACCTGATGGGTCTTGACGGGTACTACTCAACAGGCAACAGGAACTCACTCGGAACCATCGTGAATACGACCATTGAGGCTACGCCATTCAATCCAACGGGACTTGACGCCCCGAAGATCGACTACTTTAACAACGGTCTCGTGGGCTGGCAGGGTGTAAACGGACTCGTCGAGTACGCTACAACTAAGCTTACGGCTGTCGTACAGGCAGGTGCTTCGAACCAGTCGTTCCAGCGCGAAGACTTCTTTGACCAGCCTAACAATCCGATTTCTGAAGTTCAAAACCAACTCGGCGGTTACGTCAAGGGTGGTGCCAACTTCAACATCAACGAGCACATGAACGTTTTTGCCAACGCCGGTGTGATTTCTCGCCAGCCATTGTTTGATGCAGTATTCCCTGGCTACGCCAACGACATCAACCCCGACCTGCAGAACGAGCAAATTCGTTCGTTGGAGCTTGGATACGGTTACGTAAACAACAAGTTGACTGCCAATGTGAACCTGTACTCTACAACATGGGGTAACCGCTTCATCACCACGTCACTCTTGAGTGCCACGGGTGTCGACGGAACCGCACAATTCAAGGACATCGACGTGGTACACAACGGTCTTGAACTCGAGGCAACCTATCGTGCGTCACGTGACCTGAAGTTCCAAGCTATGGTTTCTGCCGGCAACTGGGAGTACACCAAGGACTTCACGGCCACCGTATTTGACGAGAACAACAACCAAGTTGGTGAGGGCACTCTGTACATGGAGGGTGTTAAAGTTGGCGACGCTGCGCAGTTTACTTCTGCCCTGAACGCTGACTACCGCGTGGGCAAGTTCAACTTTGATTTGGGCTTCCGCTTCTTTGACAACTTGTACGCTTCGTACAACATCACTGACAACACGTTCAAGTCAGACGACAACTTAGGTGCGTTGAAGCTTCCTGCATACTCGTTGGTTGATTTCGGAACTACCGCTCGCCTCGGCGAAAAGTGGAGCCTCCGCGTGAACGTGAACAACCTTCTCGATACCAAGTACATTGCTGAGTCTAAGACGAACATCCACGCTGATGCGAATTCAGCTACATGGAATGGTGTCGACGTGCGCAACATGGTATGGTTTGGTTTTGGCCGCACTTGGAACGCGTCACTCAAGTACGCCTTCTAAGGTCAAACGCTTAGAAATGAAGCGGCTCCCCTCGGGGAGCCGTTTTTTTTGCTCAAGAAAAATTTTGAAATCCGGTTATAACCGAACGGGTCCAGGGCAAGGCATCCGGGTATAACCGGATTTTACTTTTTTTACACGAAGCGCAATAGGGGGGCGCCCTTCTCAACCGCCTGTCCCGCCGTGACGAACACCTCGGCGACTTGGCCGGCGGCCGGGCTCTTGAGGTTGTTTTCCATCTTCATGGCCTCGAGCACGAGCAGGGTTTGACCTTGTTCGACCTCGGAACCTTCGGTGGCATCCACCCGCAGCACGAGGCCGGGCATCGGAGCCACCAGTACGTCAAGGCCTTTGGCGGTCGTAGCGGCCATTCCGAGCTCGTCGAGCAGGGCGTCAATGGGGCGAAGCGAGCGAACCTCGTGCACGTCTCCGTCGATCCACCATGCAGAACGCTTGGCGGCCGGCTCGTACGAAACGAGAAAGGCGGTTTTGGTAACGGTTTCGCGCTGAATGCGAAACTCGCGGCCCGCGATGTGCTGAATGGTCCAGCCCTCGAGGCCGTGGGGGAAGCTAAACTGCTGGGGTCCGACGTGGTGCGTACGCATGCCCTAAAAGTACGGCAGGCACGATGGTTGTACCTTTGCCGCCGCTATGTTGATTCAAATTTCGCAGTTCATTCTCGGACTCTCGCTGCTGGTGGTGCTCCACGAGCTGGGCCACTTTATTCCGGCCGTCGCCTTTCGCACCCGTGTCGAGAAGTTTTACCTATTTTTCAACCCGTGGTTTTCGCTGTTTAAAACCAACATTCGCGGAACCGAAGTCGGAATCGGCTGGCTGCCCCTCGGCGGGTACGTCAAGATTGCGGGCATGGTCGACGAGTCCATGGACACCGAAGGCTTGGCCGAAGAGCCCAAGCCCTACGAGTACCGCAGCAAAAAGCCCTGGCAGCGCCTCATCATCATTTTGGGCGGAGTCACCGTGAACTTCATTGTCGCGGTCGTCATTTATGCCGGAATGGGCGCCTACTACGGCGAAAAGTACGTGGATACTGCCGACCTCAAGGGCGGCGTGTGGGCTACCGAGGTGGCCCAGTCGATGAGCATGAAATCGGGCGACGTCCCGGTCGCAGTGGGCGGACGCGAAATCGCGCGCTTTGACGAAGTCAGCGTCGAAATGCTGCTGGGTTCGGGGTCTAGCCTTACCGTGCTCCGCGACGGCGAACGCGTGGATTTGCCCATTACCCAAGCGTTTGTGGCCAAGGCAATTGAAGAAAAGACGCCGTGGATGTTTCCGCGCGTGCCCTACGTCGTTAAAGAGTTTGCGACCGGCAGCCCCGCCGAAAAGGCCGGAATGGCCAAAGGTGACGCCCTCGTGGCACTAAACGGTGAGTCGCTCACCTATTTTGACGAGTACCTCGAGCGGATTCCGGACCTCGCGGGCCAAGAAGTGACCATCACGGTGGACCGAGACGGTGAGCGCATCGACTTGCCCGTGACCGTGAGTGATGAAGGTAAAATTGGAGTCTACTACCAAGACAACCTGGCCGAATTCTTCCCGGTGAAAACCGAGACCCACAGCGGGTTGTCGGCGATTCCGTACGGATGGAACCGCGCCGTCTCAACCCTATCGTCGTACGCGCGCCAGATTAAGTTGATGTTTCAGCCCGAGACCGGAGCCTATAAAGAGGCCGGCGGCTTTCTCACCATCTTAAAGCAGTACCCGAGCACTTGGGATTGGGAGCATTTTTGGGGCTTTACCGCCTTTTTGAGCCTGGCCCTCGCGTTCTTGAA
>CBFHNK010000003.1:0-60722 GCA_965657195.1 uncultured Schleiferiaceae bacterium | reverse complement strand
CGCTCGACGTAGGCGTCGCACACTTCGTCGGCTGAACCCTGCATTTTAAGGATTCCGCCCTCAATCCACAGAACGCGGTCGCAGATGCGTCGTACCGTATGAAGCTGGTGCGCCACGTACAGAATGCTGCGGCCTTCGGACTTCCAGTGGGACTCCATGAAGTCCAGGCTTTTGGCTTGAAAGGCGGCGTCGCCGACGGCGAGCACCTCGTCCACCAAGAGGATTTCAGCCGGAAGGTGGGCCGACAGTGCAAAACCCAGACGGACTTGCATGCCGCTTGAGTAGTACTTGACAGGTTCGTCAAGTCGGTCGGTAATCCCTGCAAACTCGGCAGCGACGGGCAGAATTTGCTGGATTTCGCCTCGAGTAATGCCGAGTAGTGCACCCCGTAGGTAGGCGTTTTCGCGGCCGCTGAGGTCGGGGTGAAATCCAGTTCCGACCTCGAGGAGGCTGGCCATTCGGCCGTGAATGCGGTAGCTGCCTTCGTCAGGGTGCAGCAGGCCGCTCAATGTTTTGAGTAGGGTGGACTTTCCGGCTCCGTTGGCCCCGATGATTCCGACGACCTCGCCCGCTCGGACGCTCAGGTCCAGTTTGCGCAGGGCCCAACGTCCCCCGAGTTGCTTGCCGAGGTTTTCAGCGTGAATCCGAACTTCGCTCATAAGAATTCTGAAATGCGTCGCGATTGGTAGCGCAAGCTGAGGAGTCCGACCCCAAAAATGATTCCGCCCGAAGCAAACGAAAGGGCGTGCGCGGGCTGCCACACCGACCAGTCGAGCCAGGCCCATCGAAAGCCGTCGGCGATCGCGACCGCCGGATTCAGCCAATAGATCAAGCCCCAACCGTTGAGGTCAAAGTTGGCGCTCGGCAGCGCAACCGGGCTGACAAAAAACAGCACCTGAAGGGCGACGGGCAGCACACTGAGTACGTCGCGCCGGCGGACCGAAATGGCGGCCAGCAAGTAGGCCCAGCCGAGGCCCGAAATTGCGGTAAACACCGCGATGATCGGCAGGCGAATCAGAGCCCATAGCGAGGCGGCGTCGAGTAGGACGAGGCCGGTTCCGACCACCATAGAAGCTACAGCAAAGTCGACGAAACCCACAAGTGCCTTGGCGTTGGGCAGCGCTGTTCGCGGGAATGCAGACTTTACCACGAGCGCCTGATTGTGCACAAGGCTGGGCGCGCCTTGGCTGACGATGTACTGAAACCAAATCCATCCGGGAAGGGCCGCGGCGAGGTTCAAACCAAACTGCCGAAGGCCTTCGTCGGGAAGCCCAAATACGCGTCCGAGCACAAGGGTTAGGCCGGCGATGAGGGCCACGGGCTGCATCACGGCCCAAAGCCATCCCAGGCGGGTCTGAACGTAGCGCAGCTGGATGTCACGTCGCGCAAAGGCGCCGGCAACGCGGCGTCCAACGCGGGCGGAATCCCGGTCGAGCTTCCACCACGGGTCGCTGGCGTGCACTTCGCGGATGTCACTCATAGCGAAGGGCTTCGATGGGGTCAAGGCCCGCAGCTTTTTTGGCGGGGTACCAGCCCGAGATGATTCCGACGGCTATTGAGACCACGAGTGCCAAAAGCATCCACTGAATGGGAAAGACGGCGTCGGCCTCCATCGCATAGGCCAATCCATTGCCCACGGCGAGGCCCATGGCGATTCCGGCAATGCCACCGACGACGCTCACGACCACGGCTTCGGCGAGAAACTGCATGACAATGACCTGCGCACTTGCGCCAAGTGCTTTGCGCGTCCCGATTTCGCGGGTGCGTTCGGTGACGCTCACGAGCATGATGTTCATCAGAGCAATCGAGGCGCCCAAAAGCGTAATGAGTGCGATCAGTGCGGCTCCGCTGCTGACCGAGCTTAGCGACTCGATGAGCATCGCTGAAATGCTGTCGCTGCGGCGAAGGTTGAAGTTGTCTTCGGCTCCTGGCTTCAGTCGGCGCACCGAGCGCATGACGACCGTGGCACGTGCAATCGTCGCGTCGAGGGCTTCGGGGGACGGAGCCATGACGCTGATGACATAGCTTGACCACGGACCTGCGTACTCGAGGTGCCCGGTGCGCAAGGGCAGGTACACGACTTGGTCGCTGGACATGAACGAACTGCTTCCCTTCGGAGCGGTTACTCCGACCACCGCATACGGCTTGCTGCCTACACGAACGGTTTTGCCGACGGCTCCGCCATTGGGAAACAACTTGCCCGCGACATCAGCACCCAGCACGGCCACAGCACGTGCCTCGTCCTGCTCGGTTTTTGAAAAGAAACGACCCTCGGCGAGTTCAAGACCTTGGGTCAGCGGGTAGGCATTGTCCGAAGCAATGACGTTTACGTTGGGATTGGTCTTGGTGCCTTCGTGCTGGACCTCGATGGCGCCCGCTACGTTGTCGCTAACGCTGGACTTCAACCCCTCGCGTTCGAGTCGCGCTTTGAGGCGCACCGCTTGGTCAATCGGAATCGCAGGTTGGGGTTTTTCCTTGATTCCTTGGCGACCGATGCGGATTTGCATTCCGCCTTGCTGGATGGTGAAGGTGGTCGCGCCCATGCTCGAAAACTGTTTGGTGATCGAACCCTCCATAACGCTCGTGGCGGTCAGCATTCCGACCAAAGCCGTGATACCAATCGCAATAATGAGCGCGGTCAAAATTGCCCGTAAGAGCTGGGCCTGAAGGGCCTGCACTGCCATGCGAAGGGCTTCGAAGACGACGGGGGTAGAGAGACGGGCCATAGAATAGGGTAAAGGTAATGGTGCGCGCGTGGTCTACATTTTGCACCTTTGCACCCGAAATGACCAAGATTTATGCCGCGCTTGCACTCGTGATCGCCTCAGCCACCTCGGCCTGGGCGCAGTACGTGTACATTGACTTCTCAGACACCACCGTTTCAGTAAACCAGGGGTTTGCCGATGTGGACTTCAACCAAGACAGCATTGCGGATTTGCGCTTCACCCTCCTGCGCGACACTGGAACCACCGGGTTAATCTCTGCCGTACTGGTTGCGCCACTCGACAGCGCGCGAATTCAAGTGGTCGGTCAGCAACGCGGCGGTTACTACTACCCCAACCGCTTGGCGGTAGGGGATTCCATCTCGCGCTCCTCGTCGCTCTGGCAGGGAACATCTCCTTCGTCCTACTACGGCTACCTCGACTACCGGTTCAACGGCCAGCACGACCCGTATGCTCAGTGGCAGGCTCCGTATTCAGACGGATTTTTGGGCCTTCGCCGCAACGTCAGCGACACCGTGGTCAACGGCTGGGTTCGCCTTGAAATTGCTGCGGATGGCAAATCATTCACGTTGAAGGACGCGGGCTACCAGGCTGCCGACGACAGCGTGATGTTCGCCGGGCACGTGTGGATCGGTCTCGACGCCGACCGTGCTCTTGAGGGCTACACGTGGCGCCAGCAATCTGACCGCCTTGAGGTGCTTCGCCCTGCCGGTCAGTCGCCCCGCAGCTTTGGGGTGGTGGACGCGTTGGGTCGTCTGGTGCTTCGCGGAACCTGGACCGGCGACGAAGTCGCGGTTCCGACCACCTTTTTGGCGCCCGGAGCATACTGGTTTGTCAGTGAAGGCGTTGAGGGTGCGTGGCACTTCGGCTTCCGCACGGAACTGCGCTAGCATTCGAAATTTTTAGGAAAATCCGCGCGATTTCAGAAAAATCCGAGGATAAAATCCCTGGTTTCTGCAGTAATTTTGCAGAAATTCCCTAATTATGGTATTTGACCTCGATATGGTTGCGGCGTTTTACGCCGGGTATGAAGCTAAAGTGAAGGCCGCCCGCACCGTGCTGGGCCGCCCCTTGACGCTCTCTGAGAAAATTTTGTACGCCCACCTTTGGGAGGGCGAAGCAAAGGAGGCCTTCCAGCGCGGAGCCTCGTACGTCGACTTTGCCCCGGACCGCGTGGCGATGCAAGACGCGACGGCCCAAATGGCCCTGCTTCAGTTTATGTCGGCGGGCCGCAAAAAAGTGGCGGTTCCATCGACGGTGCACTGCGACCACTTGATTCAGGCGCGCGTGGGTGCAACCACCGACCTTCAGGAGTCGATCAACAAGTCCAACGAGGTGTTCAACTTCCTCGCCTCGGTTTCGAATAAGTACGGAATCGGATTTTGGAAGCCCGGCGCAGGTATCATTCACCAGGTCGTGCTCGAGAACTACGCCTTCCCCGGCGGCATGATGATCGGAACCGATTCGCACACCGTCAACGCGGGAGGACTCGGAATGGTTGCGATCGGAGTGGGTGGCGCCGACGCCGTCGACGTGATGGCAGGCATGCCGTGGGAGCTTAAGTTCCCCAAACTGATTGGGGTAAAGCTCACCGGTCGCATGAACGGCTGGACCTCAGCTAAAGACGTGATCCTCAAGGTTGCCGGAATCTTGACCGTGAAAGGCGGAACCGGAGCCATCATCGAGTACTTCGGCGACGGTGCGGAATCCCTCAGCTGTACCGGTAAAGGAACCATCTGCAACATGGGCGCCGAGGTGGGCGCTACCACTTCTACGTTTGGCTACGACGACAGCATGGAACGCTACCTGCGTGCCACGGGTCGCGCCGAAGTTGCCGACTTGGCCAACGGCCTGCGTGCCGAACTTACAGGCGACGTTGAAGTCTACGCGGACCCTGCGAAGTACTTCGACCAAGTGATTGAAATCAACCTCGACACGCTTGAACCGCACCTCAACGGGCCGTTCACGCCAGATTTGGCCACGCCAATCTCTGAAGTACGCGCCCTTGCCGAAAAGAACGGCTGGCCGATGAAGGTCGAGGTGGGTCTCATTGGTTCATGTACCAACTCATCGTACGAAGACATGACCCGCGCGGCCTCGATTGCGCGTCAGGCCAAGGCCAAAGGCCTCAAGGTTGCCGCGGAGTACAGCATCACTCCGGGATCCGAGCAAGTTCGCTTCACGGCGGAGCGCGACGGACTCCTCGACGTATTCGAGGAGATTGGCGGTAAAGTGTTCGCCAATGCCTGCGGACCCTGCATCGGCCAGTGGGCCCGTGAAGGTGCCGACAAGCAAGAGAAGAATACGATTGTTCACTCGTTCAACCGCAACTTCAGCAAGCGTGCCGACGGAAACCCCAATACCCACGCGTTTGTCGGTTCGCCAGAACTCGTAACAGCACTTGCAATCGCCGGTGACCTTGGATTCAATCCGCTCAAAGACAGCTTGGTGAATGCCAATGGAGAGCGCGTGATGCTCGACCCGCCAACGGGTGAGGAGCTTCCCGCTCGCGGCTATGCGGTGGAGGATGCGGGCTATCAAGCGCCCGCCGCAGACGGAAGCGCAGTCGTAGTCGACGTGAAGTCCGACAGCCAGCGCCTGCAGCTCCTCGAGCCCTTCGCCGCATGGGACGGCACCAATATTACCGGCGCTAAAGTACTCATTAAGGCCCAGGGAAAGTGTACCACCGACCACATTTCGATGGCCGGTCCTTGGTTGCGCTACCGCGGACACCTCGACAACATCGCCAACAACACGCTGATCGGTGCGGTAAACGCGTTCAATGGCGAAACCAATACGGTACTGAACCAGCTCACGGGCGAATACGGTGAAGTTCCGGCCGTGCAGCGCGCCTACAAGGCCGCGGGAATCCCCACCCTCGTGGTCGGCGACCAGAACTACGGTGAAGGTTCGTCGCGCGAGCATGCCGCCATGCAGCCCCGCCACCTCGGCGTGCGCGCCGTTTTAGTGAAGAGCTTCGCCCGCATCCACGAGACCAACCTCAAGAAGCAGGGTATGCTCGCGCTGACCTTTGCGAACGAGGCCGACTACGACAAGATTCAAGAACGCGACGTCGTGGACTTCGCCGACCTTACGGATTTTGCTCCAGGTAAGCCGTTGACGCTGGTGTTCCGCCACGAAGACGGCAGCCAAGACCGAATCACTGCCAACCACAGCTACAATGCGCAGCAGATTTCATGGTTTAAGGCAGGTTCAGCCTTGAACATGATTGAGAAGTAAGCTTTACTGTGACTTTATGAGCTCCGGCCCCGCGAGGGAGCCGGAGTTTTTTTTGCCCCCGCACCACGTCAAGCACCTTAAAAATGCCCTACTTTCGGGACACTATGCACCACGACGCCGCGACACGCCGAGTCCACCACGGGTGGGCCATGTACGACTGGGCCAACTCGAGCTATTCGCTCGTTATCGGGACGGCCATTTTTCCCATCTACTACAGCGCCGTCATGGAGGCCGCGGGGCGTGAGAGCTACCGGTTATTCGGAATCGAATTCAGTACCACCGCCGCCTACACCTTTGTCATGGCCGCTGCCTACCTCGTGGTGAGCTTGGGTACGCCCTACCTCAGCGCGTTGGCTGAGGTTTCAGGTAGCAAGAAGACCTTTATGCGCCGCTTCATTTATAGTGGCTCGCTTACGTGCTTTGCCATGTACTTTTTTACCGCAGATGCGCCGGTTCTCGGGCTCCTGACGCCGTTTGTCGCGTCGATTGCCTTTGCCGGAAGCCTCGTCTTCTACAACAGCTATCTGCCTGAAATTGCGGCCCCTGAGGATCAAGATGCGTTGAGTGCCCGCGGCTTCGCCTTGGGCTACTTTGGGTCAGCACTCATGCTGATTGCCGCGCTGGTGTTGATTCAAAATCCAGGTTGGTTGGGCCTTGACGGGCCGGGCTTAATCACGCGCTTCACCTTTGTCGCGGTCGGAATTTGGTGGCTCGGATGGGGCGAGTACAGCCTGCGCCGCCTTCCTGAGGGGCACGCGGTCGGGAACCGTCAAAAAGGTTGGATACGCGCCGCCTACCAGCAGCTCTTTGACGTGGCCAAGTCCTTTCGCGCCACCAAAGGCCTCGAGCGCTTTGTCCTCGGGTTTTTCTTTGCTTCGGCGGGGGTTCAGACCGTCATCCTTATCGCGACCCTTTTTGGCAGCGAGGCGCTGCACCTTGAAACGTCTTCGCTCATCACCACCATTCTGCTCATTCAGTTCGTGGGTATGCTCGGGTCATGGTTTTTTGCCAAGCTGAGCGGAATCATGGGCAACATCCGCGCCCTCCTCGTCTCGGCCGCCTTGTGGATGCTCATCAGTTTTTTGGCCTACTTCATTCAAAATGAGCTGCAGTTTTACCTCTTGGGCGCGGGGGTAGGCTTGGTCTTGGGCGGAATCCAATCGCTCGCCCGATCTACATTTAGCCAACTGCTGCCTCCGGCCGAGGAGCACGTGGTGTACTTCAGCTTTTTTGATGTGGCCGAGAAACTCGCCACCGTCCTCGGAATGGTCGCGGTGGGCTGGCTCGAAACCCTGACGGGTGACTTACGCCTCGCCGCGGTCATGCTTTCGGGCTTTTTCGCCATAGCGGTCGTGCTTTGGGCACGAGTGCCGTGGCAGCGCTAGTGGCACATTAATTGTATCTTTAGGGTATTATGCGAACGTTTTCGGTTATTTTTCTCCTCGCCACATTGGGCTCTGTTTCGGGCTGCTACTACGACAACGCCGAACAGCTCTACGGCACGGGCGGAACCTGTGATTCCACTTCTACCTGGTCTGCGGACATCCAGCCACTCATTCAAGCACAATGTGTGTCTTGCCATCAGGGTGCCAGCGCAAGCGGAGGCCTTGATTTGAGCTCGCATGCGGCCGTCCAGTCATCCACCCTCAACGGTTCACTTATCGACCGCATTCAACGCGGTGCGGGTGATCCGCTCGCGATGCCCCCCAGTGGGCCACTTTCCAATTGCAACTTAGCCAAAGTCCGTGTCTGGGAGCGGGGAGGCGCACTACCGAATTGATTATGAAAAAGATTTTTGCACTGGCAGCCCTAGGCCTGACTCTAGTGGCATCCGCCCAGAAGCTTACGAGCAAAGACACACAGGTGCACATCAACGCGTCAACTCCGGTTGAAGACATTGATGCCGTGCTTAATAATGCGGTGGGAATTCTCAATACCGAGACCAACGAGGCCGTGTGGCAGCTTCAGATCCAGTCGTTCACGTTTAAACGCGCCTTGATGCAAGAGCACTTCAACGAGAACTACATGGAGTCGACGAAGTTCCCCAAGGCGACACTGCGCGCTAAGATTGGCGGTGTCACCGACTGGAAGAAGCCAGCGACATACAAAGGTGGCGTCAAGGGTCAGATGGAAATCCATGGTGTCACCAAGGATGTGAATATCCCTATTACGATTACGGTCAACAAGGACGGATCTGTGTCTATTGAAAGCGAGTTCAGCGTGCACACGGCGGACTACGGTATCAAAATCCCAACCCTCGTGGTTTCTAAGATCGCTGAGGATGTTAAAGTCACCGTTAAATCGACGTTGAAGGGTGCGTAAGTTTCTTTTAGGGCTATTTGCCACGGGGTCCTTGGGGCTTTGGGCGCAAGACGACTTGCTTGCTGAGTTGGATGCAATGGCTCCTGAAGCACCCAAGCAGTTCGCCTTTGCGACCTTCAAGGGTACCAAGTTGGTCAACGGTTCAACTGTGGAGATGCCCGGTACGGGCGTAGGCCAGTTCATCATTGGGCACCGCTTTGGCGCCTTAAACGATAAACCGCTGTACAACTTGTTCGGGATCGACGTGGCTCAAATTCGCTTTGAGTATTCCTACAACCCTGTTTCGTGGCTGAATGTGGGGCTTGGACGCTCTTCGGGAAGTAAGACCTACGACGGATTTACCAAATTTCGTCTGCTTCGCCAGTCCACGGGAGGAAAGGGATTCAATAGTCCGGTGAGCGTCGTATGGTATTCGTCGATGACGGCGACCACGGTTCCGTTTACGGATGGATTTGACCATTTCTTCACCGATCGTTTGGCCTACGCCCACCAGCTTATGATTGCGCGCAAGCTCAGCGACAAGGTGTCGCTCCAAGTTGCGCCGACGCTTGTGCACTTTAATTTGGTTCCGCTAGCAAGCGACCGCAACGACCAGCTCGGCCTTGGGTTGAGTGGGCGGTACAAGTTGACTCAGCGCATGGCATTGACCGCAGAGGCGATGCTTCGCCAGACACCTTTTGCCGGAACCCACACGCCCTTGAGCATCGGCCTCGACCTTGAGACCGGAGGCCACGTATTTCAGTTTCACGTAACCAATGCGCGATCCATGGCGGATCCCCAATGGATGATGCAAACCCCTGGCTCGTGGGCAAATGGGGACTTGTTTCTCGGATTTAATATTTCGCGGGTATTTACCCACGTACAACCTAAAGAACTGCGATGAAGTATGTTTTTGCCGCGTTAAGCTTGGGGCTGTTGGCCTCGTGCACCCACATTCCGCCGGTTCCGGACCCCGATCCACAGCCGTGCGATCCAGGAATCGTGGATTTCACGAACGAAATCCTCCCCATGATTCAGTCCAACTGTGCGATGAGCGGATGCCACGTGGGTCCCAATGCCGCCGACGGAATCAACTTATCGACTTATGCCGGAATCATCGAAGAGGTGAAGCCAGGCAATCCGTCGGACAGCAAGCTTTACGAAGTGCTCTTCGAGACCGGTGAGGACCTCATGCCTCCGCCCCCGATGGCCGCGCTGAGTGCGACCCAAAAGGAGCGCATTCGCCTTTGGATTGAGCAAGGTGCCAACGAGACCAATTGCGCGGGTGCGTGCGACTCCACCTCGGCGACCACCTTCGCTGCAGTGATTGCGCCCATGATTCAAACGAACTGCATCGGGTGCCACCAAGGCGCTGGAGCTTCGGGTGGAATTCAATTGACGAACTATTCAGAAGTTTCAGGAGCCGTGAACTATTCAGGCCTTGTCGATGCCGTGAACGGGGTCAATGGTCGTTCCTTGATGCCACCATCGGGACGTATGAGCGACTGCAACGTGGCGCTGCTCGAGCGCTGGGTACGCGACGGGATGCCCCAGTAAGCATTTAAATTTTTAATGGACGCCCGCCCGGTAAAGCGCCGCGGCGGGCGTTACTTTTGGGGCCTATGGAGCAGTTTGATTTTATCCTGGTCGGCGGCGGAATCGTGGGTGCCGCGGTTTCGTACAAGATTGCCAAGGCCTACCCCGAGGCCAAGGTGGTGCTGATTGAGAAAGAATTCGGACTCGCCCAGCACCAAACGGGCCGCAACAGCGGCGTCATCCATTCGGGACTCTACTACAAGCCCGGATCCCTCAAGGCGCGCACTTGCCTCGACGGCTATGCCCAGATGCTGGACTTTGCCCGTGAGCACGACGTGAAGCACGAAGTCTGCGGAAAGGTGGTGGCCGCGGTAGGTTCCGAAGAAGAGGCCCGCCTCGAAACGCTGCGGCTGCGCGGTTGTGAAAACGGGCTAGAGGGGCTGCGCTACCTTGATTCCGACGAACTCCGTGAGCGCGAACCCCAGCTGAATGCGACCAAGGCGATGCTGGTTCCGCAAACCGGAATCATCCACTATTCGGATGCGGCTGAGGCTATGCTCAAGGCGGGGCGCGGAACCCTGCGCCTGCAGACCACCGTGACCGGATTTACTGCCGAGGGGGTGACCACGAGCCAAGGCGTGGTGCGCGGCAAGCACATCATCGTCTGTGCGGGCCTTCAGAGCGACCGCCTCGCGCGCCGCGATGGGGTGGATGCAGGCCTTCAAATTGTGCCCTTCAGGGGCGACTACTACGAGCTGAGTCCCCGCGCGCAGGCCAAGGTGAAGCACTTAATTTACCCCGTTCCGGACCCCAACTTTCCCTTTTTGGGCGTGCACTTCACCCGCATGGTGCATGGCGGAGTCGAATGCGGTCCCAACGCCGTCTTCAGTTTTGCCCGCGAAGGCTATTCTAAAACGGCATTTAGCGGAGCCGACACGGCGGCCGCCCTCAGCTACGGCGGAACCTGGAAGCTGTTCGCCCAGCACTGGCGCTACGGCCTAGGCGAGTACGAACGCGCCTTCAGCAAAACCAAATTTCTGAAGGCGCTCCAGCGCCTGATCCCAAGCCTCGAGCTCGAAGACCTGCATCCCGGCCGCGCCGGCATTCGTGCCCAAGCCCTGCGCCGCGACGGAACCCTCGAGGACGACTTCGTACTCCGCCAAGGAGCGCGCGCCTTTCACGTGCTCAACGCACCGTCACCCGCAGCGACCGCATCGCTCGCCATTGCGGACGAAATTTTGCGGCAGGCCCAATTGGCTCATTAGCCAATTAGCTTCTGGTTTCTTGCTACTGGTTGCGCCTGCGGCGGCGAAGGCTGGGCCCTTTGTGTGAATGTCCCTTAACGTTTGTGCAGGAGCCAACCAAACGCCCTCATCAGAACCAAAAACGAGTTACTAGTTACACGATAGCTAACGAGCTAACCTCGCCAACCTCGCCAACGAGCCAATCTCAGCCAACCTCGCCAACCTCGCCAATTAGCCAACCTCGCCAATTGACCAGCCTCGCTACGCCGGCCATTCGCTCTCGCGCCCAATGTGAAAGAGGGCGTCGCCGCGGTGGACGAGGGGCATGTTGTTGTGGCCGATGATGAATCCGTCGAAGGGGGCAAAGACTTTGACGGAGTAGGAGTCGTAGGGGTTCCGCACGCGGCCAATGAGCTCGCCTTCGCTGACGGCTTGGCCGCTTTCGCGCTCGAATGAGAAGAGGCCGCTGGCTTCGGCGCGTACCCACGTTGTTTGGCTCAGGTGGCGCGGAGCACTGTGCTTGCCGTGGCGGTCTCTGAGTCCGCGAATTTTGGGCGCCTTGTGCGCGTACATGCCGAGGCTAGCGAGGAGGCGCTTGGTTCCGCGAATGGCGTCTTTGACCGAGGATTCTTCGAGGCGCATGCTTTCGCCGCCTTCAAAGACGACGATGGGAACGCCCATGTGAAAGCCCTGGGCCCGAAGTGAGCCGGGAATGAGGGGCGAGGCCATCGAGATGGGGGCTCCAAACGCTTTTGCGAAGCGGATGGCTTCAGCGTCTTCGGGGTCGTAGCGAACTTGGGGGTAGTTGGTGCGGCTGGCTCCGCCCGTGTGAAAATCGACGGCTAAGTCGATGTGGGGCAGGACTTTGTCGGTCATGGTGTGCGCCACCAAACTCGCGAGCGAACCTTGGGCGGAACCGGGAAAGCTTCGGTTGACGTCCTTTCCGTCTGGAACTTCGCGACTGAAGAAGAGAAATCCATAGACGTTGATGATGGGGATGGCAATGATGGATCCGCAGGCGAGGTCGTTGAACAGCCCAAGGGACATCATGCGGCGCACGGCCTCGATACCGTTGACCTCGTCGCCGTGCAGTCCGCCGCTCAACAGCACGGTCGGGCCGGGGTTTTCGCTGCGAAACACGTGCACGGGCATGTGAATGAGCGTTCCCGACAGCAGACGGGCGATTTGCAGATCGACGGTTTTGGTGGACCCGGCGGGAATCACCGTGTCGCCCAAAATCATCGGAGCTGCATCGGGGTACTTCATTGACCCGTGTAGTTCGAGGGCGTAATGGCGCGGAGCTCGGCCTTGACCGAATCCGAAACGTTTAACTCGTTTACAAATACAGCGATGGCCTCGGGCGTGATGCGGTCGGCTGTGCGGGTAAGTGCTTTAAGCGCTTCGTACGGCTTAGGGAAGCCTTCACGGCGCAATATGGTCTGTATTCCTTCGGCAACGACTTCCCAGTGGTTTTCGAGGTCGGCAGCGAGTGCGGACTGATTGACCATGAGTTTTCCGAGTCCGCGTCCGAGGCTGTGGTAGGCGAGGAGCATATGGCCGAGTGGCATTCCGACGTTGCGAAGCACGGTCGAGTCCGTGAGGTCGCGCTGCAGGCGGCTGATGGGGAGTTTGGCCGCGAGGTGCTCGAGCCATGCGTTGGCGATTCCGAAGTTGCCTTCAGCGTTCTCAAAGTCGATCGGGTTGACCTTGTGTGGCATGGCCGACGAACCGACTTCGTTGGGATTGATGCGCTGCTTGAAGTAGTCCATCGAGATGTACTGCCACGCGTCGCGGGCGAGGTCAATCAAGATGGTATTCAGGCGCTTGAGGCCGTCAAAGTAGGCGGCCATGTGGTCGTAGTGCTCGATTTGGGTAGTGGGGTGGCTGCGCTGCAGTCCGAGGTCTTGGCTCAAGAACTTGTTGCCGAATGCGTGCCAATCGACGCCGGGGTAGGCCACGCTGTGGGCGTTGAAGTTGCCCGTGGCTCCGCCGAATTTACCTGCAAATGGGATAGCGTCCAGCAACGCGAGCTGCTGGCTCAGGCGCTCGCGAAAGACGCGCCATTCCTTGCCTAGTCGGGTAGGGGAGGCCGGTTGGCCGTGCGTGCGGGCAAGCATGGGGAGTGCGTCCCACTCGTTCGATTGGGCGTCAATTCGCTCGATGATCGCCAGAAGGGCGGGGCGAACGACATCGCGGTGCGCGTCCTGCATCGAGAGCGGAATCGCCGTGTTGTTGATGTCCTGCGAGGTGAGTCCGAAGTGGATAAATTCTGCACGGTCTCCCATTCCAAGCGCCTCAAAGCGCTCTTTGAGGAAGTACTCCACGGCCTTGACGTCGTGGTTGATGGTCGACTCGATTTCTTTGATGCGCACGGCGTCGGATTCGCTGAATTCCGAATAAATGTGCTCGAGATCAGCGGCTTGACCGGAGCTCAGTGCGGGTAGACCCTTGAGGTTTTGCGCCGAAAGTGCGATGAAGTAGCGAACCTCGACGAGGACGCGGTAGCGGATCAATCCGAATTCAGAGAAGAAGGGGCTGAGCTGGGCAGCGTGCTTCTGGTAGCGGCCGTCGAGCGGCGAGAGCGCGTGCAGTGCGGTATTCATAATGCGTTCCTAAAGCGCAAAGGTACCAAATGCGGGAAGGACCGGAGGAAGTTCGCGGCCGTCTGCTGCAAAAAATCGATCCGTCACCCCGTTGGTGAGCCAGCCCCATGGGGCTTCGAGCGGAAGGTTGTAGCGCATCCACTGGACGCATACGGCGTCGTTCAAGGGAATGTGGGGCGCCTTGCATTCCACGAGCATCCAAGGTTTGCCTTGGTGAAATATTACGGCGTCAAATCGTTTGGGTTGCCCGTGCACGCTGAGTCCGCGCTCAACCGCAATTACTTCAGGCGGATAGTGGGCCTCGAGGATGGCGCGCCGCAGGAAGTGCTGGCGCACGAACTCTTCGGGGGTCGCGACGACCCATTTGCGGCGCAGGGCGTCCCAAAGCCGCCCTTGGGCATCAGGAACGAGGTTGGGATTCGGCCAATATTCGTGCTCCACGTCGCAAAGGTGATGTAGATTTGTCGAATTCATGAAGAAGATCCGCCGTCTGCCCTACCGCGACCCGTTTGGCTACCCCTTATGGGCCAAGCGCATGGTGATTTTCTGGTTCGGAACCGTGACGTGGTACCGCCTCAACCGCATTCACCGCACCACGGTTGAGGGCATGGAGCACCTCAAGGATTTGCCCGACGAGAACGTATTGTTTGTGAGCAACCACCAGACCTACTTCATGGATGTGGCCTCGATGTTTTTAGCATTCATGCACTTGCGCAACGGAATGCCCAACCGAGTAGACCGCCTTTGGCCCGTGGTGAACCCTCGAATGAACCTGTTTTTCATCGCGGCCAAAGAGACCATGAAGTCGGGCCCGCTTCCCCGCTTGCTTGCGCTCGCTGGGTCGGTGAGTATTAAGCGCACGTGGCGCGAGGCAGGTAAAGAGGTGAGCCGCGGAGTGGATCCGCGCGACCTTGAGAACATTCGCAAGGCGATTCAGGTGGGGTGGGTGATCACCTTTCCTCAGGGCACGACCAAGCCGTTTGCGCCGGGACGCCGCGGAACCGCGCACATCATTCGCGACTTGAACCCTAGGGTAGTTCCGGTGGTGGTGGACGGATTTCGCCGCGGTTTTGACCGCAAAGGATTGCGCGTAAAAATGCGTAGAGTGGACCTCAAGTTGCGCTTCAAGGAGCCCCTTGAGTTTGCACCCGATGCGACGCCGCAGCAAATTTTAGATCAAGTGATGGTGGCCATTGAGCAAGTGCGTCCGCCAGAAACCGCAGTAAATGCGTAATTTTCAGCCATGAAGAATGTGTGGATTGCCCTGCTTGCAGCGGCTGTAGTTGGAGTGTCCTGCGAGGCAACGTTTCAGGATCCAGAACCTCCTCGCGACGAGCGGAATGTAGTGCTCCGCCACTTCTTTTATTTTAAGAACCAGTTGATTGACACCAATACGACGTACGTTCTTGACGGATTTAGTGGTACGCAAGTGCGCTTCACCAATATTGAGTTCGCGTTGGGCTACTACCATTTTGAGAATCACTTGAGTGACACCGTGTTTCCGGTGAAGGGCGATACTTCGGTGTTTGCGGTAGAGTCCGCGTCAAGTACCTTCGGAGGCTTTACCCGTATTTATCAGATGCCTACGGGGACCTATTCGGGCAAGCATTTTTGGCGAGTAGGGTTGGACAGCGCCCAAAATGCCGCGACCTACAGCCCCGAAAGCGGCATGAACCGCTTGGAGCGCCCAGCCGGCGGATACAACGCAATCACCATCGAAGGATACTGGAAGAGTCCGCTGGATTCGTCGCAAACCAAGCCCTACAAGCCGTTTAAGTACGTAGTGAGTTCTGAAGCGATGAACCAACTGGTTGACCAGCAAATGGCGTTTACCGTCAAAAAAGACGACGACATTAACATTAATATTGTGGTTAAGGCGAACTTACTGCTGGACGGAGCCGATCCTGCAATCGTGGATCAGGTGGATATTGATCCGAACAATCCTTTGTTCTTTCCGCTGCTGCCAGCATTTCAGGCAAATTTCTTGCGGGCCTACCAGATCCAGCTTTAATATTTTTTGGGCATGAATGTGCACTTTATCGCCATTGGCGGAAGCGCAATGCACAGCCTTGCGCTGGCATTGGCCGGCCGTCCAGGTACCACCGTTACCGGAAGCGACGACGCGATTTTTGAACCGAGCCGCAGCCGGCTTGCCGCTGCGGGGCTGCTTCCAGAGGCTGAGGGATGGTTTCCGGAGCGCATTCACGCGGGACTCGATGCGGTCGTACTAGGCATGCATGCCCGAAGTGACAACCCTGAACTCCTCAAGGCCCAAGATATCGGTTTGCCCGTGTACTCGTACCCTGAATACGTGCAAAAGGCCTGTGAAGGGCAAACACGGGTGGTCGTAGGTGGTTCGCACGGCAAGACCACCACCACGTCGATGCTGCTGCACGTGCTCAAGTACTGGGATCGTCTGCCGGACTACCTCGTGGGCGCACAGGTTCCAGGCCTCAAGGAGTCAGTTCGCCTTCAGGGATCTGACGAGTGGGCGGTATTTGAGGGCGACGAGTACTTGGCGTCACCGCTGGATCCGCGTCCCAAATTTCATTTGTACAAGGCGCACGTGGGACTGATTACGGGCATGGCTTGGGACCACGTAAACGTGTTTCCGACCCAGGATTCGTACGCGGACGCCTTTCGAGGTTTTCTCGAATCCATGGAGCCAGGCGGAACCCTGCTCTACTTTGAAGAAGACGCCGAATTAGCCGCGCTGGTTGCCGCAGATGCGTCGCCCATTCGCAAGATTCCGTACCGCACCCCAGCGCACCGCCACGACGGAACCCAGTGGTACTGGATCACGCCGATGGGCGAATTGCCCATGAGCGTCATGGGCCGGCACAACCTCGCTAATGCCGAGGGAGCGCGCTGGCTCGCTCAAGAAATGGGTATTCAAGAAGCAGATTTCTACGAGGCCATCGCCTCGTTTCAAGGAGCACAGCGTCGCCTTGAACCGCTTGCAGATTCGGCACGACGCGCAGTCTACTTGGACTTTGCCCATGCGCCGTCAAAGGTGGCTGCGACTACTGCAGCGTTTAGCGAAAGCTTTGGAAGCCGTCCCGTGTGGGGCTTGCTTGAGCTGCACACATTTAGCAGCTTGAATCCCGAATTTTTACCGGGCTATGCGGGGTCGCTCAATGGGCTTGGACGCGCGATGGTGCTGTTTGATCCGGCCGCTGTGGCGCATAAAAAGCTTCCGCCGCTGTCACCTGATGCCGTTCGCGCGGCGTTTGGACCTGGCGTTGAAGTGTTCACGAGCTCTGATGAACTTCGCGAAACCTTAGAGCGCGAGGCTCCAGAGCAGCTCAATCTGCTCATTATGAGTTCCGGAAACTTAGGTGGTTGGGATGTGCGCAGTTGGGCGCCCCAGTTCGTCTAGAGGTTAGTTGTCTCCGTCGAGGAGCTGGCGCTGCATGTCTTCCATGCCGAAGTAGTCCTCTGCTTCGAGCACGCTCGGAACCACCGCTAGGTCCTCGTCAAACAAGTGCATGAGGGATTCGCGCACGATGAGGATGCACGAAAACATTTCGTCCATGCGCTCTGCTTGGAGGTCCTGAAGGTCCTCGATTCCGTCGAACTCCTCGGCAGCCAATAGATTGACCAGCATGTGGTCTTCAGGGTGCTTGGTCACCAAAGTTTTGAACTCTTTGGTGCCCTCGGCCCCAAAAGTGTCAGACCCCCAGCGGAGGTGAATATAGTTGGGCTTGCGTTCGAGCTTAAACGACATCAGTAGTGGTTGATTGAGCAGCGAGAAGGTACAACACGGCCATGCGAACTGCAACGCCATTTTCTACCTGATTTAGGATTGCAGCATGCGGGGAATCAGCGACTTCAGAGGTGAGTTCGACTCCGCGGTTAATGGGCCCTGGGTGCATGATGAGCGGAATCTTTTCGAGTCGCTTCAAGCGGTCCATCGTGATGCCGTAGCGGTTGTGGTACTCGCGGATGGACGGAAAAAATGCTCGGTCCATGCGCTCGTGCTGCACGCGAAGCACGTTGGCCACGTCGGCCCAAGCAAGGGCATCGTCGACATTTGGAATTACTTCGACTCCGAGCTCGTGAATCGCCCTCGGAATCAAGGTGGACGGGCCGCTCACAGCAACATTTGCTCCCAATTTTTGCAGCCCAAAGATGTTACTTAGCGCTACCCGAGAGTGCAAGATGTCGCCCACAATCACGATGTTCTTGCTTTCGAGGCTTCCAATCCGCTCTTGCATGGTGAATGCGTCCAAAAGGGCCTGTGTGGGGTGTTCGTGGGTGCCGTCGCCGGCGTTGACGATGTGCGCAGGTACGCGATCCGCTAAAAACTGTGGAACCCCTGCGTCGGCGTGGCGGATGACCACCACATCAACCTTCATTGCGAGGATGTTGTTGACGGTGTCGGTCAAGGTTTCGCCCTTTTTTACCGAAGAATTCGAGGCCGCGAAGTTCACGACGTCCGCAGACAGGCGTTTTTCGGCCAGTTCAAAACTCAAGCGGGTCCGCGTAGAATTTTCAAAAAAGAGGTTGGCGATCGTAATGTCACGTAGCGAGGGAACCCGCTTAATCGGACGGTTAATGACCTCTTTAAAGTGACCGGCCCAGTGCAAAATCAGATGGAGGTCGTCGGCGGGTACGTGCTGAAGACCAAGGAGGTGGCGAGATTGCAGCTTAGTGTTGCGGGGCATTTTCAGAGGATTCGAGCAAGACAGATTCGAGTTGGTCGCCGTTCCAGTTCAATCGAACGCGTTCGTGGTTCAGGGCATCAACCCGGCGGCCAGAATAGTCGGGCTGGATGGGAAGTTCGCGCGAAAAGCGACGGTCGACGAGCACGCAGAGCTCGACGCGCTCAGGGCGTCCGAAATCGCCCAGTGCATCGAGTGCAGCGCGGACAGAGCGCCCTGTGTAGAGCACGTCGTCAATCAAGACCACGCGCTTGCCTTCGATGAGCACGTCCATTTCGGTCGGACTCGCCACCAAGGGCTCGTCGCGCCGGCGAAAGTCGTCGCGGTGAAAGGTGATGTCCAGTAAGCCGTGCTCAATTGGTCCGGTGCCAAACTCAGATTCCAGTTGGTGCACCAGAGCCTTTAAAAGCTTGCTGCCACGCGGCTGCAGGCCGACCAGCACGGTGCGGTTCCACGGAACGTGAACTTCATTGAGCTGGTGGCACAGTCGGCTTAGGGTGACCGCGCAGTCGCGCTGATTCAGGAGCGTCTTTTGTGCCATTTCAGGGTCAAAATTAGGGCTTTTTTGCATCCCGACTGCGGCCGACCTTTGGCAGAATGGACTTTTCACGGATTGACTGGCGAATTTTGGGCTGTAGCGCGGCGATTCCCGCTCCGGGGCAGTACCATTCGGCGCAGTCGATTCGGGTGGGCGGAACCCTCATGCTCATCGATTGTGGGGAGGGAACGCAAATCCGTATTCGCGAGGTGGGTCTCAGGGGAGCCACGTTTGACGTAATCCTCATCAGCCACCTGCACGGCGACCACGTGTTTGGTTTGCCGGGCTTGATGTCGTCGTGGACGCTTCAGGGGCGAACCAAACCTTTGGTGGTGGTCGGGCCCTCTGGTCTCGAGGCGTTTTTGCGCGGCGTCAATGCGAGCACCCAAGGAAATTGGTCCTACCCTGTCGAATTTCGGGTAGCGGAACCCGGCATCGTCTACCAAAACGATGACGTTGTCGTGCGCGCCCAAGCGCTGAAGCACCGCATCGAAACTTGGGGCTACCGCATCGACGAAATCGTGGCTCCGCGAAAGGTGTGCTACGATCTCGCCATTGCTGCGGGCCTTGAGCATGCGGACTTTCGGTCGCTCCAATTAGGCTTAGATGCGCGGACTCGCGACGGTCGGGTAGTGCCCAATTCTGAGGTAACGACTGAAGGTCGAGCAGGATTTTCAATGGCCTACCTCAGCGACACGTCATTTGTACCCGAGCTGGCGGAATTCGCCCGCGACGTCGAGTTTTTGTACCACGAAAGCACCTACCTCGAACGGCATGCGGACTTGGCCCACAAGACGGGTCATTCCACGGCAGGTGAGGCAGCTACGCTCGCTCGCTTAGCGGGCGCCAAGCGATTGGTGCTCGGCCATTTTTCGCAGCGCTACGGGCGTTTAGATGACTTTGCAGCAGAAGCGCTGGCCCAAGTTCAGATACCCATTGCAGTGGGCGTTTCGGGAATGAATCCGCTCACAGCATTTGTTGATCAATAAAAAAGGCCGCCCTTGTGGGGCGACCTTGAACTTCGGTGCGACGGTTGCTTAACCGTTCATCGATACGAGGAATTCCTCGTTGTTGCGGGTCTTGTTCATGCGGTCCTCGAGGAACTCCATGGCTTCCACAGGCGTCATGTCGGCCAGGTGGCGGCGTAAGATGTACATGCGGTTGAGTACTTCAGGGCGAAGGAGCATATCTTCCTTACGGGTTCCGGACGCGATAAGGTCAATGGCTGGCCAGATGCGGCGGTTGGCGATGCGGCGGTCGAGCTGCATTTCCATGTTGCCGGTTCCCTTGAATTCTTCAAAGATGACCTCGTCCATTTTGGATCCGGTGTCGATGAGTGCCGTGGCCAAGATGGTGAGCGATCCGCCGTTTTCAATGTTGCGGGCCGCGCCAAAGAAGCGCTTGGGCTTGTGCAGGGCGTTAGCGTCCACACCGCCGGACAAAACCTTGCCCGAAGCGGGACTGACGGTGTTGTAGGCACGTGCGAGGCGTGTGATTGAGTCCAGCAAGATGACCACGTCGTGGCCGCTCTCGACCAGTCGCTTGGCCTTTTCGAGTACGATATTGGCGACGCGAACGTGACGTTCTGCGGGCTCGTCAAAGGTCGACGCAACGACTTCGGCGTTGACGCTGCGGGCCATGTCGGTGACTTCTTCGGGGCGTTCGTCGATCAAAAGAATGATCATGTACACCTCGGGGTGGTTCGCGGCGATGGCGTTGGCTACCTCTTTGAGCAAGGTCGTTTTACCCGTTTTGGGCTGGGCGACGATGAGTCCGCGCTGTCCTTTACCAATCGGAGACACCAGGTCAATGATGCGAGTGCTGATGGTCGCGCGACGGCCCGTGAGGTCAAACTTCTCTTCAGGGAAGAGGGGAGTCAGGTGCTCAAAGGCAACGCGGTCGCGAATGAATTCGGGGTCCTTACCGTTAATCATGTTGACTTTGGTCAACGGGAAGAATTTTTCGCTTTCGCGCGGAGGACGTACCTCACCGCGGACGGTGTCGCCCGTTTTGAGTCCGTAGTGCTTGATTTGCTGTTGGGTAATCAAGACGTCGTCCGGCGAGTTGAGGTAGTTGTAGTCGCTTGAGCGCAGGAACCCAAAGCCTTCGGGCATGATTTCTACGACGCCTTCGGTCGGAATAATTCCTTCGAATTCGTAGACGGGTTCTTGAATTTTAGGCTGGCGGGGTTCGCGGGGTTCGCGGGGTTCGCGCGGTCCGCGGTCTTCCCAGCCTTCGCGGCGTGGGCGGTCGTCGCGTGGTCCTCGGTCGTCGCGAGGCTCACGAGGTCCGCGGTCTTCGCGGGGTTGGCGGTCTTCGCGTGGCTGGCGGTCGCCTCGAGGCTCCCAGCCGTCGCGGCGTGGGCGGTCTTCACGTGGTCCGCGGTCTTCGCGTGGGCCGCGGTCGTCGCGGGGTCCACGGTCGTCACGGGGCTGGCGGTCGTCGCGGGGCTGTCGGTCGTCTCGTGGCTCACGGGGTCCGCGGTCGTCACGGGGTTGACGATCTCCACGGGGCTCGCGGGGTCCGCGGTCTTCCCGCGGCTGACGCTCTTCACGGGGCTCGCGGGCTTCAAAATCGCCACGCGGCGATTCACCTTCTGCATCAGTACTGGACGCTGCAGGGCGGCCTCGGCGGCGCGGAGCAGGTGATTCGGCGGCAGGAGCGGCTTCTGCCGGAGCAGAAGAGGATTGACCTTGAATGGCTTCAATAAGTTCAGGCTTGCGCAGGTAGCGCGCTTTTGGAATGCCTAATGATTCCGCTAATTCTTTGAGCTCGGGAAGTTTGCGATCCGAGAGATCAGGCATTGACGCCATACCAATAAGGGTGTAAGGAACTAAAAAACAGTAAAGTGGGATTGAAATTGGGCGCAAAGTTGGCCCTTCACTGAGGCAAATATACGCGAACGGAACTTATGCAAGACCTTTGCACATTATGTGGCAACGAATTCAAACCTTATACATGGCCCTGGCGGCCGTCAGTCTCTTTGCGGTCGGAGCCGCCAACCCCACCGAATGGTCGTCGCTGCTCGCGGGCCTCGGGGTGGCGCTGTTCACCGCCAACACGACCTACTTCAAGTACCGTCAACGCCAGTTTGTGGTGAACCGAATCGGAATCCTCGCCGCGTTTGCCCTCGAAGCGGTGTACCTGATTCCCGTGCTCAACGGCACGGCGGGTGCCGAGAATTCATGGTCGCTAGCGCTTCCGCTGGTGGCAGTTGTGTTCGCGTCCATGGCGAATCGCGCTATTCAGGCCGACGAAGCAAAGGTGCGCGAAGCGGATCGGTTCCGCCCCAAAAAGAAGAAGTAGGTTAGGGCTTGAGGGCGCCCCGCGCTCCGAGTTCAATGACGGCAAGGTCCTGGATTTGACCCGCTTCAATAGTGAAGCGCAGCATTGTCCGCACCTTGTGGAATCCGTGTACCCCGCACGCTCCGGGGTTCATGCACATGACGCCCGAGGGGTCGCGGCCCACTCGCAGAATGTGCGAATGCCCGCAAATGAGCACGTCGGCCGGCTCGGCGCGAAGGCTGTTTTTGATTGCGGTCGGTAGGCGACCGGCAGGACCCGCTATGTGGGTGATCCAAAACCTTAGACCCTGAATGCTAAATCGCTGGTCCTGAGGCCAAGTTCGGCGCATTTGGGCGTCGTCAATGTTTCCGTACACCCCGCGAACTGTGCGGCCCAAGGACTGTAGTCGGTCGACCACGTCGAGCGATCCGACGTCCCCGGCATGCCAAATTTCGTCGGCCTCGG
The DNA here is from genome assembly GCA_965657195.1 of uncultured Schleiferiaceae bacterium. Taxonomy (GTDB): domain Bacteria; phylum Bacteroidota; class Bacteroidia; order Flavobacteriales; family Schleiferiaceae; genus TMED14. The sequence goes on along the minus strand of CBFHNK010000003.1, from coordinate 38,123 downwards.
CCGCGTGGGCGAGAATTCGCTCGTCCAAGTGGCCGTGCGTGTCTGACAGCAAGAGAATCTTGAGGGCGCTACCTTTGGCAATCATGTCCGGTCAAAGTTCGTTCACTCACCGCTATGTACTGCGCTTGGCGTACCATGGCGCGGAATTTTTAGGTTGGCAGCGCCAGCCCACCGGCCGAACGGTGCAGGGCATCCTCGAATCGACGTTGTCCACGTGGATGCGAAGCCCCGTCGAAGTCGTAGGTGCCGGCCGCACGGACGCGGGAGTTCATGCGTCCAATTATGTGGCGCATGTGGACTGCACTTCAACTGTGGACCTCGACGAGCTGGTATTTCGGCTCAACCGTTTTTTGCCCGACGACCTCGTGCTGTTTGAGGCAATTCCAGCTACAGAAGAATTTCATGCTCGGTTTAGTGCGCAGGGCAGGGGCTACCGCTACAGCATTCAGCGAACGAAGTCCGCGTTTGGGCGCGACACGGCCTGGGCCTACGAACGTCCGCTGAACGAGCAGCTTTTGGACGAAATGGCTGCAAGCCTGCTGGGCGAGCACCACTTTGGTGCATTTGAGCGCAGCGGAAGCGCAGAAACCAATGGAATGTGTACGATTCGGCACGCGCGATGGGTGCGCGATTCCGATAAATGGGTATTCGAGATCGAAGGGACGAGGTTCTTGCGCAACATGGTTCGGGCCCTCGTCGGAACCATGGTCGAGCACGCCGCTGCAGATCGAGGCTTGGAGCAATGGGATCGCCTTCGCGAAAGCCAAAAAAGGACGGAATCCGGCCCGTCGGCCCCCGCTCAAGGGCTTACCTTTGCGGGCGCGGTCTATGCCGCACCCCTCTTTAATGGCCGAGAAACCCCAGACTTCATCACCAAGCGTTAGCGGAAAGGCCTTTGATTGGGCCGTACTGCGCCGCGTGCTTCGGTACGCACGTCCGCACCGGGCCCTGCTGTGGTCGGCCGCCAGCTTGAGTGTGGTACTCGGTGGGGTTACAACCCTCAGGCCCTACCTCGTTCAGCGGGCAGTGGATTTTGCGGTCGAGCAGGGCGATGCCACCATGATGCACTGGGCGATCGCAGGTTTGATGCTCACTTTGGTGCTTGAGGGCCTCGGAACCTGGTTTTTTGTACTCGCAACCAACGAGCTGGGTCAAAAGGTGATTCGGGACGTTCGGGTTCAGCTCTTTGGGCAGCTCCTCAAGTTTAAGGCTTCGTTTTTTGACCGTACCCCGGTCGGGCAGTTGGTGACGCGCACGGTGAGCGACGTCGAGACCATGGCAGACATCTTTGCCGAGGGCTTGCTGGTGATTTTTGGCGACTTGTTCAAGATTGCGGTGATGCTTATCGCTATGTTCGTGCTCTTTGATCCCGGAATGGTCGCGGTAAGTTTGTCGGTGGTTCCGATTTTGTTTGTGGCCACGCGCTGGTTTCAGCGCAGCATTAAAGGCGCATTCACCGACGTACGCAATCAGGTTGCAGCCCTCAATTCGTTTGTCCAAGAACGCCTCACTGGAATGGCCGTCGTCCAGTTGTTCGGTCGCGAAGGCGAAGAAGCACGCCGTTTCAACGAAATCAACACGCGCCACCGCGACGCCAACATCAAGAGTATTTGGTACTTCTCGCTGTTTTTTCCGATCATCGAGATGCTTTCGGCCCTATCAATCGGCTTGGCCATTTGGTACGGAGGCTGGCGTTCGCTGGTGACCCCAGGCAGCGTGAGCATTGGCGACCTTACTGCCCTGATCCTCTTTATTAACATGCTGTACCGCCCCTTGCGCCAGTTGGCCGACCGGTTCAACACGCTACAAATGGGAATGGTTGCGAGCGATCGGGTACTGAAGTTGATTGAGCGCGAAGATCAATTGGAGCGCCCCGGAACCCATCGCGCCAGTGCCCTAAAGGGATCCGTGGAATTCCGCGACGTCCACTTTCGCTACGTTGAGGATCAACCTGTGCTGCACGGTGTCACCCTGTCGGCGCAACCGGGTGAAATGCTTGCCTTAGTGGGATCAACGGGCAGCGGAAAGTCCACACTCATCGGGCTCTTGGCAGGCCTCTACCATCCTGAGTCCGGCTCGGTCAATGTGGATGGTGTTTCGGTAGCGGACTGGGATTATGAATCGCTGCGCAGCCGACTTGCGCTTGTGCAGCAGGATGTGTTTTTGTTCAGCGATTCCGTGCGCAACAACGTAACCTTGTACCGCCCTATACCCGACGCTGAAATCTGGACTGCTGCAGATGCGATGGGGATTAAAGAGTTTCTCGAATCACTGCCCGGAGGCCTGGACTACGACGTCAAGGAGCGCGGCGGAATGCTTTCTACCGGCCAGCGCCAGCTACTCGCCTTTTTGCGGGCGTACTTGGCCAACCCCGACATTTTGATTCTCGACGAGGCCACTTCGTCGGTGGATTCCCAGTCCGAAGCCTGGATTCAGAACGCCACCGAACGCATCACCAAGGGGCGCACGTCGGTGGTGGTGGCCCACCGCTTGGCGACCGTGCAGCATGCCGACCGAATTGCAGTACTCGAGCAGGGTCGTGTGGTCGAACAGGGGACGCATACCGAGTTGCTTGCCCAAGGTGGAACCTATGCCAACCTCTACGCCAAGCAGTTCTTTGGCGAGGCCGGGATTTAGCGCTCGATCTCGATTCCGCGGCCCTCAAGACCGTTGAGCACCTCATTCCAGCGCTCGGAATCCGTGATTTGAAATGCAAACGTAGGCGCGTTGTGGCGCACAAAAAAGGCGTAGCGTCCTTCTTCAAATGCGTAGGCGATGACACGCTGTTCGCGCTTCCAGCCCTTCATTCGTACACCGTAGCCCATAAAATCGCCCATCGGATCAACTTTGGCGTGGTACACCTTGGCCACCTCGCTCCAGGCGACATGCTTGGGGCCGATGTTGAAGGGGCGGTAGCTGATGTCGATTCCCGTCGGAGCAACCGAGATTCGGCAGGGCCTCATGATGAGCCAACCGGTAAATACCTGAATGAGGGTTGTGGCGGCGATGGTCCACAAAAGTTCGGCCTCGAATCCCGACTGGCTGCCCACGGCTACCATCATGACAAGTGTGGACACGCCTGTGATGCCAATAATCCACAAAAAGGCTTTTGGAATGCGAAATTCTGCGCGGTACATGCCGCGAAGATACTAACCGACTAGATTCTCGAGGGCAGCGTCGAGTTCGTTGAACTGGTATTTAAAGCCCAGCTCCTTCCATTTTTGGGCGGAGCAGTGGGTACTCATTAGCGCAATTTGCGCCATCTCACCCAGTGCAAGTCGCAAAGCCCAGGCGGGCGGCGCAGGAGCCCAAAACGGCTTTTTGAGCACCTTTGCAAGCGTCAGGCTAAAGTCTTTGTTCGTTGAGGATTCGGGGCCTACGCCGTTCCACACTCCGTCCAATGCGGAATCTGTAGCGAGGCGAGCCACCATGCGTGCCAAGTCGTCGACATGAATCCACGGCATCCAGTGCTTGCCGTCGCCCAAGGCGCTTCCGAGTCCGAGGCGAAACACCGGGAGCAAGGTGCCCAAGACGCCGCCACCGTGGCCAAGTACGATTCCGATACGGACTTTTGCCACCCTCAATCCAAGGTCAGCGAATCGGTCGGCTTGGGATTCCCAGGCGCGCACGACGTCGCCCAAAAAGCCCACTGCTCCTCCGTCTTTTTCGGTGTAGACGCGGTTGATGCTGTTGGGATAAATGCCCACGGCCGAGGCGCTGACCATTACTTCGGGGCGCTGGTCCATCGCTTCGATGGCGCGGTAAAGGGTCTCGGCGCCTTGGATGCGGCTGTCCATAATCGCACGCTTGTGGGAGTTGGTCCATCGCTCTGAAACTGAGGCTCCGGCGAGGTGGATTACCCCATTAACACCCTTGAGTGCCGCCGGGTCGACGGTGTAGGTGCTGGGGTTCCACGCAAATTCGCCGGACTTGCGCGGTGTCCGTGTCAAAATGCGAACTTCATGTCCTTGAGCTTCAAGCTCTTTCTGAACAGCTCGGCCAACGAGGCCACTTCCACCGGTAACGCAGTAAATCATACCTTCTCAACGCGATCTTAGCGCCTCAGTTCACACGGACATGCATTCGCTTCAACCCCACAGCGCTTGGCGCACTCGATACATCGCGGCGGACGATCCGCGCAGTCCGTTTTTTCTCGACCAGGGAGCCCCGGTGAACGGTGTCTACCACCAGATGTACGACTTCGTCATTCACCCCGACTGGGACGATATTGGCTGCGAAACCTTATTTCTCAAGGTCCTTTTTGTCGACTACGCTGAGGGTTGTGCAGTCATTGAACTGCTCGGAGAATGGAACGATGCCCTGCACAACGACGTGATGGAATTCAAGCGCCGCGTGGTGGATCCGCTCTTGGCCGAAGGCATTGTACGCTTCGTCCTCGTGGGGGACAACCTACTCAATTTTCACGCTGAAGACCCCGACTACTATGCCGAATGGGCCGAAGAAGTCGAAGAAGAGGGGGGATGGATTGTCGGCCTCAACTTTCGCGACCACGTAGCCGATGAAGTCGCCCGTGCACGGCTCGGGCGCTACATCTGGTCAGGTCCCCGATTCAGAGCCACGTCATGGCGCGCTCAAGATCCACTCACCCTTTGCCAGGCGGTAGAGGTGATGGTACAGAAGCGGCTAGGGATGTAGCTTGCTGGCGAGGTTGGCTCGTTGGCTCGCTGGCTCGTTGGCTTGCTGGCGAGGTTGGCTCGTTGGCGAGGTTAGCTGGCGAGTACGCGTAGTTTATTGACGTCTTGTGCTGCTTAGGAACTCAATCGTGCATCAGCACGGAAGCGCAGTCCGTGCCTCATAAAAAAGGCTGGCTAGAGGCTAACGAGCCAATCTCAGCCAACCTTGCCAAAAAGCTCCTACAGCTTGATGTGGTGCATCCATCCGTGGCGGTCTTCAGCGCGTCCGTAGCGAATGTCGGCAAGAGCCGAACGCACGCGGGCGGCAATGCCGTCGGTGGGTACGGGAACGTGGTGGAGTTGATCCTCCAATCCGAAAGCTTCGATGGGGCTAACTACCGCAGCGGTACCCATTCCGAATGCTTCGTTGAGCTCGCCAGCATTGGCAGCGTCGACGATTTCAGCTACAGAGATGGGGCGCTCCTCGACGGGGATTCCCCACTCACGGCAAAGCGTGAGGATGGAATCACGGGTGATGCCCGCAAGGATGCGGTCGCTGAGGGCGGGGGTGATGAGGGTTCCGCGCACGACAAAGGCGACGTTCATGGTTCCGGCCTCTTCAAAGTACTCGTGGTTGTGGTGGTCGGTCCACAGCACTTGCTGGTAGCCCTGCTTGACCGCTTCGCGAGTCGCTAAGAAGGCTCCGCCGTAGTTGCCGGCTGCTTTGGCGAATCCGACTCCGCCTGAAGTGGCGCGGGTAAACTGGCGCTCAACTTTGACACGTACGGGCTTGGTGTACAGCTCGCCCGAGGGGCTGGTCACGATACCAAAGGTGTAGTCTTCTGAGGGGCGGGCGGTGATGAACTCGCTGCTGCCAAACAAAAATGGGCGCAGGTAGAGCGATTCGTTGGCGCCGCGCGGAACCCATTCCTGGTCCACCGCAATCAGGGCGTCAAGGCCGTTGATGAAGAGGTCCTCGGGGAGCTCGGGAATCATCATGCGCGAACCGCTTCGGTTGAGGCGCTTTGCATTATCGCGCGGGCGGAATACAGCGATTCCGCCGTCTGCTTGACGGTAGGCCTTCTGGCCTTCGAATACCGCCTGGCCGTAGTGCAGGGCGTGCAGGGCCAAGCCTTGCTTGAGGGGGCCGTAGGGTTCAACGCGACCTTCATCCCAACTTCCGTTGACGAATTCAGCGTAAAAAGCGTGGTCAGCCAATCCTGAACCAAAACCTAGGTTCGCAAAGTCAACTTGACTGAGGCGGGATTGGGTGGTGCGGATAATCTTCATGGGCAATAAAGGGTTGTGCTTGACGTCCGCGCCAAAGCGCCGCAAAGGTACGTATTTTTGCAGGGTAAAACCGTTTATCATGCGTTCATTTATCGCTCTATCTGCAGTTGTGATGCTGCTTGCTTCGTGTACTCAAACTCCGGCCGAAGAGGTCGTAGTGTACGACTACTTTGGTGATTCCGCCGCGATCGGAACTCCCGTTTTGACCGGCGCAGAGGTGCTCAAGCAGCTGGAAACCAGTGATTCCATTTGGGTCACGTTTCAAGCGCCCATTCAGGCGGTGTGCCAGACGAAAGGTTGCTGGATGGAGGTGCAGCTAGATTCGACCTCCACCGCATTGGTTCGGTTTAAGGACTACGGATTTTTTGTTCCGATGGACGCCAGCGGCGAAATGGCCACGATTGGTGGAGCTGTCAGGAAGCAAGAATTGAGCATCGAGTGGCTGCAGGAGCAGGCGCGCGACGCCAACGAGCCCGACAGCGTAGTCGCTGCGATCACGAAGCCAGAGGTGCGCCTTACCGTGATGGCCTCGGGAGTTGCACTTCCGCAAAAAGAAGTGGTTGAAGGCGAAGCCGCGACTGAAGAAGCCGGCCACGACCACGAGGGCCACGACCATGAATAAGCTGGCCGCAGTCGGTCTACTGATCGCTCTGGTGGCTTGCCAGCAAGAGCCGTCTCAGCCGAAGCGCAGCCCTCGGGTGGTTGAGCCCAGTGCGCTCGCTGCGACGATGCGCGAAATGACGTCCGACATGGAAGAGCTCAAGGCCAAGGCCCAGGCCGGAACCTTGACGCTTGCAGACGTCGAATCCCTTCGCGCGGCGCACGAACCCATCAAAACGGCCGAGCCTACTAAGCCTGAAGAGATTAAAGAGAGCTTTCCGGGGTTTGCCGAGGCCTACCTCAGCAACCTCGATGCTTTGGCCGACGCGCTGCGCCAGCAGGGCAACCGTGAAGCGCAAATTGAAGCGTTTAACACGGTGATTGCAACCTGCGAATCCTGCCACCGGCAGCACTGCCCTGGTCCTTTGGACCGCATCCGCGGAATCAAAGTCGAGCAGTAGGGCCACCCGGAACGCGCGAAATGCTCCGCGTCGTGCGACCTTTGAACCTATGAGCAAGCGCACAGTCCGCGTGTACGGATTTTTAGAAGATGCCCAAGGGCGAGTGCTGGTGAGCGCCGAACGCTTTCGCGGCAAACCCCTGGTCAAGTACCCCGGCGGCGGGGTCGAGTGGGGCGAAGGCATTCGCGAGACCCTGGTGCGTGAGTTTCAGGAGGAACTTCAGCTGGACATTGAGGTTGGAGAACTAGTTTTTTTCAATGAGTTCCCGGTGATCTCGGCATTTGATCCCGACTATCAAGTATTTAGTTTTTTCTACCGCGTTAGCGCGGTCGGTCCGATGGCGTTTGCAACGCACAGCACGGTGGCGGTTCCCGACGAGGATGGCGAGCGCGCGGTGTGGGTTAGTAAGGAGGAACTCGCGAACGTCCCCTTTACCTACCCGATTGAGCAGGAAGCCACAAAGGCTTTCTTGCAGAGCAAGTAGCTAGTAACGAGTTGCTGGCTTCTGGCTGCTAGTTGCTAGCTGCTGGCTTGAGCCACGAGCCGTCAATGGGGCGGATCGGTGTCCAGCCTCCTTTAATGGTGGCCACACTATCCAGGAATCGCCCTTGGGCCTGTCGAGCTTCGCTGATTTTGAGTCGTTCCCAGCCTTGGCCGCGGTCGACGTAGACGTGCATCCGTCCGAGCCAGTCGATCCCGAGCTGGTCTCCTAAGGCGCGCAGTGCAGCCATTCGGCTGTCGATGCTGCATCCGCTGGCGGCGGTACGGGCTTCGTCGGCGGCTAGGGCAACAACGCGCTGTTCGACGAGCTGGAATCCGGCAAACACGGGGGCTCCGTGGGCGGCCCAGCCGGCGCAAAGGGATTGGAGGCCCTCACGGAGCTGAAGCTCTTCGTCGGCCGTCCAAGGTCGGTCGGCCACGAAGCACCAAAAGCGCGATTCCGCGGGGAGTTCGTTCCAGTCGACGTAGGGCATGGACTAAAGGTCGTTGGCGGTTGCGATGGCCTCGGCGATGTCGAGGACCTGAACCTGGCCTTCTTTACCGTGGTGGGTGACACCGTCGGTCAGCATGAGCTTGCAGAAGGGGCATCCGACTGCGATGATGTCTGCACCGGTTGCGATTGCTTCTTCGGCGCGCACGTGGTGTACTTCGGCGTTACCGGGCTCCGGCTCCTTGAAAATTTGGGCGCCGCCGGCTCCGCAGCAGAAACCGTTTTTCTTGCTGCGCTTCATCTCGTGGATTTCGACGTCGAGCTTCTCGAGCAGGGCGCGGGGCGCCTCGTACTCGCCGTTCACGCGGCCGAGGTAGCAGGGGTCGTGAAAGACGATGCGCTTGCCTTTGAAGCTTCCGCCCTCGACGCGCAGGCGTCCGTCGCGCAGCAGCTGCTCGATGAACTGGCTGTGGTGAAAGACCTCGTAGGTTCCGCCCAGCTGTGGGTATTCGTTTTTAAGCGTGTTAAAGCAGTGGGGACACGCCGCCACGATTTTTTGCACGCTGTAGCCGTTGAGCACCTCGATGTTGGTCAGGGCCTGCATTTGAAAGAGGAACTCGTTGCCGGCACGGCGCGCGGGGTCGCCGGTGCAGCTCTCTTCGGCACCAAGGACGGCAAACGAAACTCCGGCTTGGTTCAGGAGCTTGGCGACTGCCTTGGTGACCTTTTTGGCGCGCTCGTCAAAGCTTCCGGCGCAGCCGACCCAAAAAAGGACTTCGGCGCTTTCGCCGCGGGCGGCCAACTCGGCCATCGTAGGAACGTTTAAGCTCATTCGGGGTCGTTAAATACTTCAATCGTGGCCGGACGCTTCACCAACGGACTAAAGGTTCCGGTGTAGCGCGTCGCACGCACGATGTGGTTGTCAATCCAGTGGTAGTTGCCGCCGCGGGGCTTGCCCATCAGCAGTCCGTGGTAGGGAAACCCGTGGCGGGCCAGCCATTCCTCGGTTACGGCGCGGTGCTCTTCGGTACGGCTCGTAAAAAAGGTGATGATGTGCCCTTCAGCGTGCCACGTTTTAATCGTTTCAAGCGCGTCGGGGTAGACGTTGGCGGTCGCCATGCGCTCGGGCTCTTCGTTCGGAATGTCGTCGCAGACGGTTCCGTCAATGTCGATAAGGTAGTTTTTGATGTGTTCGGGCAGCACGGGGCTGACCACTTCGCCGTTGACGACGGTTTGCTGAAGATGGTTCATGAATTAATCCAATTGCCGCGGTCTGCCTGGGGGTAGGCCCACGGAGCCGCATTGTTTTCAATATTTCCCATCGCTACGTTGACCGTAGACGGGGCGGCGGATTCTTCCATTACCAGATACTGGCGCATCTGCAGGATGACATCAAGGGGGTCGATGTTGACAGGGCAAGCTTCCACGCACGCATTGCAGGTGGTGCAGGCCCACAGCTCTTCGCGGGTAATCCAGTCGTCGAGCAGTGTTTTTTGGGTGGCGGAATCGCCTCCGGCCAGCACCTCTTCGACGCGGTCGCGCGTCGCCATCATGATGCGGCGGGGCGATAGTTTTTTACCGGTCTGGTTGGCGGGGCATTCGCTGGTGCAGCGTCCGCACTCGGTGCAGCTGTAGGCGTTGAGCAGGTTGGCGAAGTGCAGGTCGTGCACGTCTTTGGCTCCGAAGCGCGCAGGCGGAACCGCGTTGGGGTCCGGCACAAAGCTCGGGTCCATCATCGCTTTGATTTCGGTCGTAACCGATTCCATGGCAGGGATTTGTCCGCGCGGAGCCAGCTTGCTGTACCACACATTCGGGAACGCCAAAATAATGTGGAAGTGCTTGCTCTTGGGCAGGTAGTTCAAGAACGCCAGAATACCCACGAAGTGCAGCCACCACATGCTCGTGGCAAAGGCACTCAGCGCCGAATCGCTCCAACCACCGAAGAGAGGGAGCAAGAGGCCGCTGATCAGCCAGGGGCCGCTAACATGTTGCTGGTTACTTGTTGCTTGTTGCTGAAATTCTGCTGCGTTCATCAAAAGCAGCGCCGACATAAGGACGATTTCGATGACCAGGATGTTCACGGCGTCGCGCTGGGGCCAGCCGGCGAGGTCGGGATGCTTAAGGCGGTCGGGGCCTGAGCCGAGCCGGCGGGCCAAGAACACCACGCAGGCCACGATGACTAAAAATCCAAGGACTTCAAAGAAGTTCATGAGGCCGTCGTAGATGCCGCCCAACGGCTCGCGAAGCAGCCGGTGGGTGCCCAAGATGCCGTCCAAGATGATTTCGAGGACTTCGATGTTGATGAGTACAAAGCCCACATAAACGATAAGGTGCATGGCGGCGGCGAGGGGGCGAGGGCCCATCTTTCCTTGACCAAGGGCGACCCGGGCCATGGTGGACCAGCGCTCCGACTGGCGGTCGTGGCGGCCTGAGGGACGCGCGAGGGCCAAGCCGCGGCGGAGGCGGCGAACTTGGTAGGTGAAGCCGGCGACGCCTGCGGCGAGAACGGCCGTAAAAATGAGGCTAGAAATCATTCTTCTTCCACGCGGCTGGGTCGGCGACCAAACACCGACAGTCGAACATAACGCTCTGGATGGTAGCGCAAATCAAGAAGCAGTCGGTCGAGCGACTGCACGGTTTTGTCGATCTGGTTGTACAGCGAGTCTTGGGCGCTGAGCTTTCCGAGGGTTCCTTCGCCGTTGGCCATGCGGCCGGTGACGATGTCGAGGTTCTTTGAGGTGCGCTCGAGCGCCAGCATGGTTTGGCCGACGTTGGCCTTTCCGAGTGAATCAGAAATGTTGGCCACGTTTTCGAACACGCGCTCGAATTCGTCGCGGTTGTCGGCGAGTGACTTTGATAGGCGCTCAAAGTTCTGCGTGGCACGGCCGAGCGATTCACGGTTTTCGACCATGTAGGTGGAGAGTTCCGTGGTGATTTCGTTCAAGTGAATGAGCGACTGGTTGACGTTGCTGAACGACGAACGGAAGTCGTTTTCGACTCCGCCCTTCAAAAATCCGGTCAAGATTTGAATTGCGGTATCGAGCGAGGCGATGAGCTTCTCAGTCTTGATTTTGACCGGCAGGACCTCTTTGTTGATCGCGTCGCCAAGGGACTCTTCGATCGAGCTTCGCAATGTATCGCCGTCTTCCACGAGAACGCTTCCGGAGCCGATTTCAAGGGCGATTTCTTTGGCCCCTAAAAGGTCACTGGACTTGATTTGGGCCAAGGTGGTCACCGTAATTGGGTAGTCCGTGTTGATAGTCATTGCGACGACCACGCGTCCGGATTGGTCGGGGTGAAAGTAAATGTTTTCGATGCGCCCAACGGCCAGGCCGTTGATGGTTACGGGCTGAGAGCCCATGATGCCCTCGACCTTGTCGTATACGGAGTACAGCGTGATTCCCTCCTTAAACAGGTTGCTGTTTTTGAGGTACGAGATTCCGAAGTAGAGTACCAGCCCTGCAATCAGGACTACGAGGCCGGCTTTGAGTTCACGAGACAACATAGGCATACAAGTTACGGCTTCTTAAGGGCTTGGTCGGCTTCGTCGAGGGTGATGCGCGCGGTTCCGCGGTACGCCACCATAAAGGCGTCTGGAAATCCTTTTTGGCGGGCCTCTTGAAGGGCTTTGTAGGCATCGTCGCGCGTCGCGAAGCGTCCGTAGAGGTAGCGGTAGAGGCGTCCGTCTTTGACGAAGAATACGCCGCGAAGCGCGTCAAAAGGAGATTCGCTCGTACTCTTCTGGAGCCCACTCACGCTCAACTGCACCGTAAAGTACACATCGCTGACGGCGGCATTGGTCGGCGCCTCGGGGGCCGGTTTGGACTCAGTAACGATGGGTGCGGCTTCTTGCTTGGATGCCTCGAGCTTCGGAACCTCTTGTGCTACCGGCTCGGGTTGGCGAACTTCAGGTTTCGGCGTAGCCGGTACGACGGGTTCTGCCGCGGGTGCGGTTCCGCCCTCACGACGCACCTTGTACTGGGCAAACGAGCGGGCGATAGCCTGAGCCATTTGATCCTGGCCGTCGTCGGTCATCAAGAAATCCTCTTCGGCGCTGTTGGTCAAAAATCCGAGCTCGATCAGAATGGCCGGCATGGCCGTACGGCTCGTTACGTAGAGTGGCTGCTGCTTCACACCGCGGTCTTTGCGGCCCACGTCGTTGCGAAATGCGTTTTGAACGGTTTGGGCCAGTTCTACGCTCTGCTGAATGAAGGCATACTGAAACATCGTCAGCATAATATAGGATTCAGGCTTGGTGGGGTCAAAACCCTCGTATACATCTTGGTTGTCTTCTTGCAGAATCACGGAATTCTCGCGCATGGCGACCCGGTTTTCGTCGTCGTGGTCCTTACCCATGACGTAGGTCGACGAGCCATAGGCCGAGCGGTTTTCGGCGGCGTCGCAGTGAATCGAGATAAATACGTCGCCCTGGGCACGGTTGGCGATGACGGTGCGTTCGTGTAGGGTGGGGTAGGAGTCGTCGCGGCGCGTCATCACCACTTTGATGTCGGGAAAGCGCTGCTTGATGTACTGTTCGACCTTGAGTGCGACCGAAAGCGATACGTCTTTTTCGGATTTTTTGTAGCGACGGGTTCCGAGGTTGCCGGGGTCTTTGCCGCCGTGCCCCGCGTCGATGACGACGGTGCGAACCTGGTCACTCATTCGGGCCGCAGGCTGAAAGCCGGACTGCGGAATCGCCATTAAGGCAATCAAAACAAACGCTAGGCGTTGGTAGGTACTACTTTTGGTCACTGATTTCATGAACGTCGCTTCAAAGGTACACGCTTACGCCGCAATGATTGCGGCATTTTTATCGTTTTCGGCGGTGGCGCAGGGCGTACTGGACGGTGACGGAATCACCTATTCCTCGGAACGCCAAGGAACGCTTGTCCCCGGCAGCAGCACCATGAACCTTCAGGGCAAGGCCCGTACCGTATCCAAGGACTTCACCCTTGAGGCTGAAACCATTGAAATCGACTGGGGACGCCGCGAAATCAAGGCCTACGGTGCGCGCCAGGAGGACGGCAGCTACCTCGGGCGCCCAATTTTTACCCAAGGCGACCGTCGAATCGGTGCCGATACGCTGCGCTACAACTACGGAACCCAAAAGGGCTGGGTCTTCCAGTCGTCGAGCCAAGAGGCCGGAGGTTTTTTGTTTGGCAAGCAGGTAAAAATGATTAGTGATTCGAGCTACTACATTGGTTCGACGCGCTTTACGACCTGCAACCACGCCGAGCCCCACTTTGCCATCGTCGCGCCGCAAGCCAGGTTTGATGTGGGTAAGCGCATTGTGACGGGGCCCGCCTACCTCGAATTGGCACACCTACCGACGCCGCTGGCGCTTCCGTTCGGGTTTTTTCCGATGGCTGAAAAGCGCGCGTCCGGATTCATTCTGCCGAACTTCGCCGACCGCCGCGAATGGGGCCTCGGGCTCACTGGGTTTGGGCACTACTGGGCCCTCAATGACCACCTGGACCTGCGCGTCACGGGTGACCTGTACACCCGCGGGTCGTGGGGTGTTCAAGCTCAGACCAACTACCGCTACCGCTACCGTTTTTCGGGCGGATTCACGGTTCAGGCCAACCGGACGCGCTACGGGGATCCGCGCTATGCCGACTACGGACAGTTTTACGACGCTCGCGACTACCGAATATCGTGGAACCACAACCAAGACCCCAAAGCGCATCCGACGCGCACGGTTTCGGCCCGGGTCGAGCTCGCCACCGGAAGCTTCTTCAAAAACACGACGACCAACCCAGATGACTTTCTCAAGAACGACCTCTCGTCGTCGGTGAGTCTCGTACAGCGCTTCCCGGGAACTCCGTTTACCTTCACCGGAGCCCTCAGGCACCGCCAAAACAACCAGCAGGGCACGATTGCATTGTCGCTTCCGGAATTCACCCTCGGAATGGCCCGGGTGCAGCCCTTTGCCCGAAAGGTGCGCAGTGGGACCCCGCGTTGGTACGAGGGGATTGGCTTGACCTATGCCATGAACGGCCGCAACGAGACCCAGGGCTTGCTCGAAGAGCTCCAGGACCCCGCCGAGCTCTTTGATCCGGCGCGCCTTCGCAGCGGAATCCAGCAGTCCGCTTCTGTGAACACCAACCTCAAGCTGTTTCGCTTCATTACCATCAACCCCAGCGCCGACTGGGCCGAGAAGTGGTACCCGACCGCACTGAACTACACGTGGGACGCGGATTCAGGCGAAGTGCGCTCCGATACCGCCCGCGGATTTTTTACGGCTCGTGAGTTTCGGGCCTCGGCCTCGGCCAACACCACGCTATATGGCCTTTTTCGCTACCGCCGCGGCCCAGTGTCGGCCCTGCGCCACGTGATGTACCCGTCGGTGACGGCGATTGCGCGCCCTGACTTTTCGGATCCGCGCTGGAACATCTACCAAGAAATTCAAAGCGATACGGCCGGCACGTTGAAGCGCTTTAACCGCTTTCAGGGTTACACCTACGGGTCGCCGGGGCCTGGCCAGCTTGGAGCAGTCCGTTTTCGGTTGCGCAACACGCTGGATGCCAAGCTCCGCGCCTCGGGCGACTCGGGAACCGAGCGCAAAATCAACCTCATCGATGACTTGAGCCTTGAGACGGGGTACAACGCAGCCGCGTTGAGCAATCCGTGGGAAAATATGGCGGTACGGGCCTCATCCTCATGGGGTAAGGGCGCGTACCGGGTCAGCTACCAAGGGCTTTTTGATTGGTACGGATTGGATTCCGCAGGGGTGCGCACCGAAACGTTTGCAGCCGCTTTGGGCCAGGGCTGGATTCGCCCGACCATGCACCAGTTCAGCGCCGACGTTCGCCTTAGGGGCGGAACCGCCCAAGGTCGGCGCGGCCCCAAAATCAACGATTTAGGGCTTGAAGAAAATTTTTACAGCGACTACTACGCGCCCTTGGATCAGGTGGCATGGGCGGCTCCGTGGAGCATCAACGCGGGCTACTCGATGCGCCGTAGCGCGGTGGGCACGACCTACCAAACGACCCATTCGGTTCGGGTCGACGGAACCTTTGATGCCACCCAAAACTGGAAGATTCGCTTCGCCAGCGGCTACGACCTCGCCAAAATGGACTTCACGTTTACTTCATTTGATGTGGTGCGCACGATCCACTGCTGGCAGATGAATTTGCGCTGGGTTCCGTTTGGGTACGCCCGGAGCTATACGATCGGAATGGGCGTGACCGCGCCGCTGCTCAACGCACTGAAGGTTCAGCGCCGCCGCGGATTGGGCGACTACTAGCGCACAACAGACTCGCTGAATTCGGCCCAAGCCTTTAATAGCTCGGGACCTTGGGGCGTAAGCACACTTTCAGGGTGAAACTGAACCGCCCACACGGGGGCTGTGCGGTGGCGCATGGCAGCCGGAAGCCCTTCAAAGTCTGTGGCTGTGACCGACCAGTCAGGGCTCAAACGCTCTGAATCGACAGCCCACGAGTGGTAGAGCCCGACCATCATGGGGTTCGTAAGCGCCACGCCGCCCGCCCAGGCTTCGGACCAGGTGATGGGTCTGGCGATTCCGTGCCGCGGAGTGCCCGTGTGCACGAGGCGTCCGCCGGTGAACTCGGCCAAGGCCTGCATGCCCAGGCACACCCCGAGAATGGGCGTCCGCCCAAAGTGGTCGGCAATGTTATCCATCAGTGCACCCGACTCGCGCGGCAGGCCGGGGCCAGGGGAAAGGACGAGTGCGTCGACGTCGTGCAGGTCGGCAAGGGCCATAGGATCGTCACAGCGGCGCACCCGAACCTCTGCAAAATAGGGTTCAAGCAAGTGCACCAAGTTGTAGGTGAACGAATCGCGGTTGTCGAGAACACCGAGCAGCATGGATTCAAAGGTAGTCCGCCCGCGGAACCTAACTTTAGCCCATGCTCAAACACGTAACTACGCCGAACGCCCCGGCACCCATTGGCCCCTACAGCCAAGCGGTGTGGGCAGGACCCAACTTGTTCATTTCTGGAATGATCGCGCTCACTCCCGAGGGCGAATTCCGCAACGAAAACCTCGAAAGCGAAGTTCGAACGGCCCTCACCAACCTTTTGGCGGTGCTCGAAAACCAGGGGATGGGCACGCAGCACCTCGCGAAGTGCAGTCTTTTTTTGCGCGACATGGCGGATTTTGCCGCGGTAAACGCCATTTACACTGAGTTTATGGGCGAAGCCAAGCCGGCGCGCGAAACCGTGGCAGTTTTGGGCCTCCCCAAGGACGCTCGGTTCGAGATTTCGGCGGTGGCCTACCTACCTTTGTAGCTATGGAATACGACGTACTGGTATTGGGCTCCGGCCCCGGCGGTTATGTAGCCGCGATCCGCGCAAGCCAATTGGGTTTGAAAACTGCGGTTGTTGAAAAAGAAAGCTTAGGCGGAGTCTGCCTCAATTGGGGCTGCATTCCGACCAAAGCATTGATCAAGAGCGCACAGGTGTTTGAGTACATCCAGCACGCTGAGGAGTACGGAATCACCGTGAAGGATGCCAAGCACGATTTCGGAAAGGTGATTTCGCGCAGCCGCGAGGTGGCGGGCGGAATGTCAAAGGGCATTCAGTTCCTGATGAAAAAGAACAAGATTGACGTGCACATGGGCTACGGAACCCTGATGCCTGGACGCAAGGTCGAGGTCAAGGGTGATTCCGGAACGCAAGTGATCAGCGCCAAGCACATCATCATCGCGACGGGCGGACGCAGCCGGGTGCTGCCGAACCTTCCGCAGGACGGCAAGAAGATCATCGGGTACCGCGAGGCCATGGTGCTTCCCGAGCAGCCGAAGAGCATGGTCATCGTGGGTTCCGGCGCCATTGGTGTCGAATTCGCCTACGTCTACCACGCCATGGGCACCAAAGTGACGGTGGTGGAGTACTTGCCGCGCATTGTTCCGAACGAAGACGAGGAGGTCAGCAAGGCGCTCGAGCAAACGTTTAAGAAGAAAGGCATCGAGGTCCTCACCGGAACCGAAGTCAAGTCCGTCGATACCAAAGGCAAGGGCTGCAAGGTCACCTACGCCGACGCCAAGGGCGAGCACACGATGGAGTGCGACGTGGTCCTGAGCGCCGTGGGTGTGATGCCCAACCTCGAGAACATCGGTCTCGAGAGCGTCGGAATCGCCGTCGACAAAGGCCGCGTGGTGGTCGACGACTTCTACCGCACCAACATTCCTGGGTACTACGCCATCGGCGACATCGTCAAGGGCCAAGCCCTGGCGCACGTGGCTTCGGCTGAAGGCATTATCTGCGTGGAGGCCATTGCCGGCCACCATCCGCAGCCGATGGACTACACCAACATCCCGGGTTGCACCTACTGCTCGCCCGAGATTGCGAGTGTGGGATACACCGAAAAAGCGGCGAAAGAGGCCGGTTTTGAGGTGAAGGTGGGCAAGTTTCCGTTCAGCGCTTCGGGCAAGGCTTCGGCCGCCGGCGCGAAAGACGGTTTTGTCAAGGTGATCTACGACGCCAAGTACGGCGAGCTCCTCGGGGCCCACATGATCGGCGCCAACGTCACCGAGATGATTGCCGAGATCGTGGTTGCGCGCAAGCTCGAAACCACCGGAATGGAGCTGCTCAAGGCCGTTCACCCGCACCCGACCATGTCTGAAGCCGTGATGGAGGCCACCGCCGCCGCCTACGGTGAGGTAATTCACCTCTAGCCGTGGCAAACCCCTACGCGCTCCGTGCCGACGGCCTCAGCCTGGCACGGGGCGCTTTTTTATTGTCGGTTCCGGAGTGGTCGGTGGCGCCCGGCGAAGTCGTGGCGCTTTACGGACCCTCAGGTTCAGGCAAGTCCACACTGCTTTCGCTGCTCGCCGGCCAAGTTTTTGCCGACTCAGGCGATGTTTGGGTGGGGCGGAACCCGCATTCGCGGGATCGCCTGATCGCCGGGCATCCCGGGGTGGTCTGGGT
Source organism: uncultured Schleiferiaceae bacterium (assembly GCA_965657195.1). Lineage (GTDB taxonomy): Bacteria > Bacteroidota > Bacteroidia > Flavobacteriales > Schleiferiaceae > TMED14. The sequence goes on along the minus strand of CBFHNK010000003.1, from coordinate 20,317 downwards.
CAAGCAGGATTTCGGCTTGTCTCCGTACCGCAGCGTGCGCGACAACCTGCTCGACCTCGTACTGGGCAAACTTGACGGCGAAGAAGACCGACTGGTGCGCCGCATGAAGCGCACCTTGGGCCTCGGAATGGATCCGTCGCGTCCCGCCCACAGCCTTTCGGGCGGAGAGCAGCAGCGCCTGTCAATCGGGAGGGCACTCTTGGGTCGACCCCGGGTTCTTTTGCTCGACGAGCCCTTTAGCCACGTCGACGGATTTCACAAAGAACGCCTTCTGCAGCTGCTCACGGCGTGGCAGCGCAAAACCCGATGCACGGTAGTGCTCGTCGCCCACGACGTGCGCGATGCCGCCCGCTGGGCCCACCGCATTGACGTGCTTCAAGACGGACGCATCGTCGAATCAGGCTCGGGCGCCCAGCTCTTCGCTGCGCCCCGGACCAAACCCATGGCCTACGCCTGGGGGCCAATCAATGAATTACCCTGGGCCCGAGTGCCCGAAGGCCTGCGTGCGCATCCGCACGCGTTCCGCCAGGGACGCCGCTGGTTTCTGCGGCCCGAATTCCTTGACGCCGAGCTTCTCGCCCAAACCTGCGGTTCGATGAGCGAACTCGAGCGCTGGACCGAGGGCGGAACTACCTACGTTCGCGCCTCGGCGGGCGGCCTTCACTGGCTGCTTCGCGAAACGGACGCTCGTTAGGTCGGGGTACCACGTAGGTCGCGGTCCGCTTAGTTCCGGATCGTATCCAGTGACCTCGGTCGCTTCCCAACTTGAGGTCGCGGCTGGCCGTGGGCTCAGAAATGGACGGAAAGAATTCGAGGTAGTCCTTGCGGGCAAAGCTCGGGGGTCCGTATTCGACGAAGTACTGAATTCGATCCTCACTGCACTGCGGCGGACTCGGCCGTTCGTTCAAAAAACTGCGAAGGGTCTGCGCCAGGATCCCAAGCATAAATTCTACAAACGGCAGCGAGGTACCTGAGCGATCTGCCCTCGCGAGGGCTTGGTAGTATGCGTCGCGTTCGCGGTCAAGCACCTCTTCAATGCTGAGTTGGTCAAAAATCGGATGAATCTGGCGCAAGAGCACGGTGTGCCAAAAGCGTCCTATGCGACCGTTTCCATCCGCAAACGGATGAATGAATTCCAACTCATAGTGAAATACACAGCTTGCCACCACGGGTCCCAACGGAGCACTTTTGAGGGAAGCAAACAGCGAACGCATGAGGCCCGGAACCGACGTCGCGGGTGGCGCGACGTGCACAATGCGTCCGCCTTGCTGTAGGGCCACTGCCGTGCTTCGGTAGGCACCCGCGCGCGGAATCAGTCCGTCCATAAAGGCCAAGTGGGCACTCTTGAACGAGCGTTCCTTCCACGGGTTGAATGATTTGATTCCTTGGTACGCGCGCAGGGCATTTTGTGCGGCCCGTTCCCATTCCGTTTGGGCGGGGGCTGCATGGATTTGTTCGACGTGCTCGCGTGTGAGCGGACTTCCTTCAATCCGCAAGGTTGAGGTCACCGTACGGCTCCAATACACGCTTCGGTTGGGGTTTGGTGCGGAACCCAGTCCCGCATACGTAAGCGATCCAAGGAGTTCGTGAATGTCCGTTAAGTGTTTAATGCATTGAGCATTAAGTGCTACATCTCCAAACATGATAGTATCATTTGATGCTAAAGTACATCCGCTAGCCGTGGCAAACGTTTACCACAAAAGAAAACCGCCGGCTCCTCGCGGAACCGGCGGCTTCAAGTAGTAGCTCTATTCGATTTATTTTACCTTCTCCACAACGGCCTTGAACGCCTCCGGGTGGTTCATGGCCAAATCAGCCAATACCTTGCGGTTGAGTTCGATGTTGTTGGCGTGGAGCTTGCCCATCAGCTGGCTGTAGGACAATCCGTGCATGCGAGCACCCGCGTTGATACGGGCAATCCACAGTGCGCGGAAGTTGCGCTTCTTAGCGCGGCGGTCACGGTAGGCGTAACCAAGGGCTTTTTCGACGGCGTTTTTGGCGACCGTCCAAACATTTTTGCGGCGACCGAAGTAGCCTTTTGCCATTTCGAGTACGCGCTTGCGGCGTGCACGAGAAGCAACATTATTTACAGAACGTGGCATAGAAAATTAATTTTTGGTAACGCGGACCGATTCGGTAGGGAACTACGTGGCGGACTCTTAGGGGCGTTTACGCAGGGTTGATTAAACCAGAGAACAATACAAAAAAGGATTACAGAACGAGCTGCTCCTTCACAGATTTCACGTCGGCGGGGTGCACCAACGTAGCGTGGGTCAGGCGGCGCTTGCGGTCGGTAGCCTTCTTGGTCAGAATGTGGCTTTTGAACGCGTGCTTGCGCTTGATTTGGCCAGTACCGGTCAGCTTGAATCGCTTCTTGGCGCTGGATTTGGTCTTCATCTTAGGCATGGTACAGAACTATTATTTGAGCTACTATTTCTTTTTGATCGGAGCGATCAAGATAAACATCCGCTTTCCTTCAAGGTGGGGCATGGCCTCCACTTTGCCGAGGTCGGCGACGTCCTGGGCCAACTTCAAAAGGAGCAATTCGCCTTGTTCTTTGTAGATGATGGAGCGTCCACGAAAGAACACGAAGCTCTTCAGTTTGGCACCTTCTTCTAAGAACTTACGGGCGTGCTTGAGCTTGAACTCGTAGTCGTGGTCGTCCGTTTGGGGTCCAAAGCGGATTTCTTTGATGACTACTTTCATCGCCTTGGCTGCGATTTCCTTCTGCTTTTTCTTTTGATCGTACAAGAACTTCTTGTAGTCAATGATTTTGCAGACGGGGGGATCGGCATTCTCGGCGATCATCACCAAGTCGAGCTCGTCCGCTTCGGCCATAGCCTGGGCTTCGCGAGAACTGATGACGATGGGTTCTTGCCCGTCCCGCACAAGGCGGACTGTCGGCACACGAATGTGCTCGTTAATCTTGTGGGCGGCTTCCGGTTCACGGTAGCCACGTCCTTGGCGGGGTCCCGAAGGTCTATTGTTCCTCAGAGGGGTCAGGTTTTAAATTTATCTCTATACTCACAGGGCAGAAAGCCGTTCAGCTACTTCGGCGCGTACACGTTCCGCAAACTGGGCGGGCGTTTCGGCTCCGAGGTCTCCTTCTCCGTGGCGGCGAACCGATACGGTTTGGGTTTCCTGCTCTTTCTCGCCGACCACCAACATGAACGGGACCTTGCGCACTTCCGCGTCGCGGATCTTGCGTCCGACCTTTTCATTCCGGTCGTCAACGAGGGCGCGAATATCGGACATTTCGAGCAGATTCACAACCTGTTGCGCGTAGTCATTGTAGCGTTCAGAGATCGGAAGCACCACCGCTTGCTCGGGGGTGAGCCACAGCGGGAAGTTTCCGCCGCAGTGCTCGAGAAGGACGGCCACGAAGCGCTCCATCGAACCGAAGGGCGCGCGGTGAATCATCACCGGGCGGTGCATCTCGTTGTCGGCGCCTTTGTACTCAAGCTCAAAGCGTTCGGGCAGGTTGTAGTCGACCTGGATGGTTCCGAGCTGCCACTCACGTCCGAGGGCGTCGCGCACCATGAAGTCGAGCTTGGGCCCGTAGAATGCGGCTTCGCCGTACTCAATGACGTAGGGGAGGCCCTTGTCTTGAGCGGCCTTGATGATGGCCTGCTCGGCCTTTTCCCAGTTTTCGGGTGAGCCGATGTACTTGGAGGGATTCTCGGGATCGCGCAAGCTCACTTGGGCCTTAAACGACGGAAAATCAAGCGTTTTGAAGATGTACAGCACCAAATCGATCACCTTCATGAACTCATCCAGAAGCTGGTCTGAGGTACAGAAAAGGTGGGCGTCGTCCTGCGTGAATCCGCGCACCCGGGTAAGGCCGTGGAGTTCGCCACTTTGCTCGTAGCGGTATACGGTTCCGAATTCGGCAAAGCGAAGCGGAAGGTCGCGGTACGAGCGCGGCTGTGCCTTGTAAATCTCGCAGTGGTGCGGGCAATTCATCGGCTTGAGGAGGTACTCCTCGCCCTCTTCAGGCGTCAGAATCGGCTGAAACGAGTCCTTGCCGTACTTCTCGTAGTGGCCCGAGCACACGTAGAGTTCTTTGTTGCCGATGTGCGGCGTGATGACGGGCAGGTATCCGGCCTTCTTTTGGGCGGCCTTCAAGAAGTTCTCGAGGCGCTCGCGAAGTGCAGCGCCTTTCGGAAGCCACAATGGCAATCCCTGGCCGACGCGCTGGCTGAAGGTGAAGAGTTCAAGTTCGCGGCCCAGCTTGCGGTGGTCGCGCTTTTTGGCCTCTTCAAGCAGGGCCAGGTGCTCTTCGAGCATGCTTGCCTTGGGGAAGGATACGCCGTACACTCGGGTGAGCTGCGGATTCTTTTCGTTGCCGCGCCAGTAGGCTCCGGCCACGTTCATAATCTTGACGGCCTTGATGTAGCCGGTGTTCGGAATGTGTCCGCCGCGGCAGAGGTCGGTAAAGTTGGCGTGGTCGCAGAACGTGATGGTTCCGTCTTCGAGGTTCTCGATGAGTTCCGTTTTAAACGGATTACCCGCGTAGGTCGCCAGCGCCTCGGCCTTGGTCACCGAACGCATGCGGAATTCAGCCTTCTCACGGGCGAATTCGAGCATCTGCTTTTCGAGTTTCACAAAGTCACCTTCGCCAAATGCTTCGCCGCGAAAGTCCACGTCGTAGTAGAATCCGGCCTCGATCGAGGGACCGATGGTGAGGTGGGCGTTGGGGTAGAAGTGAAGCAGCGCCTGAGCGAGCACGTGCGCAGAGGAGTGCCAGAACGCCGCTTTGCCTTCGGGTTGGTCCCAGGTGAAGAACACGAGGGTTCCGCTGCCGGCAAGGGGCTCGTTGAGCTCAACGGTTTGCCCGTTCCACTTTGCGGTGAGGGCGTTTTGGGAGAGTCCGCGGCTGATGGATTCGGCCACCTGCATGGCCGTGGCGCCGTCGGAATAGGTACGGACAGAGCCGTCGGGGAGGGTAATGTCAATCATGGCTTCGCTACAAGTGAAGGAGGCCCAAAGGTAGGGCGGGTCCGTATCTTTGCCGGCCATGACGCACGACGAAATTTTGGCGGTTTTGAACAGCCGCTGTGCCGGAACCCTGATGGAAACGCTCGGCATCGAATACACTTCGATGACCGACGACAGCTTGACGGCGCGAATGCCCGTCACGCCCGGTCATTTGCAGCCCGTCGGCTTGCTGCACGGCGGAGCCACGGTCGCCTTGGCCGAGACCGTCGGCAGTGCGGCGTCGCAGATTTTTTTGGCGGATCCGTACAATTTTGTGGCAGTGGGCCTCGAAATCGCGGCCAACCACGTGCGCAGCGCCCGAAGTGGCTATGTGTACGGAACCGCAACCTTTTTGCACCGCGGCCGCACCACGCACGTGCTCGAAATTCGAGTGAGCGACGACGCGGGCAAACTGATTTCGTTTGTGAAAATGACCAACGCGATTGTGCCGCGCGAGCACAAAGAGCGGTCGTGAACGGACTGGCTTGGATTCGCGAGGCGGGTCAAGAGGCCCAGGCGTGGGAGCTCAAGCCCTCTGCCGTCGGAAACTTCGGCGTCGCCCCGTTTCGCGGGCCCATTCAACGTTTTGAAGCCCTAGATCGCGGGCAAGGCGCCAAAGGCCGAGCATGGATGGCGGCGGCATTGGGGGCGTTAGAGCTCCCGAACCTCAAGCCGGCGGATTCCCACGCGGCCAGCGACTACGTGCAGCTGGTCGAGCAGGCCCGCCAGGCTTGCGCCGACGGAGTACTCGAGAAAGTGGTGCTTTCGCGCCGCAAGGCCTACCACCGAAGCAGGGTGCAGCCCTGGGAGGCATTCGAGCGCCTTGCCGAGGCCTACCCGCACGCCACCGTGTTTTTGATTCAAACCCCGGGCGGATCCTTGTGGATGGGCGCGACACCCGAGTGCCTTACTGAAGTGCAGGGGGCCAACGTTCGTACCATGTCGCTGGCCGGAACTCGCCTTCGCGGCAGCCAAGGGGCTTGGGGGCTCAAAGAGCGCGAGGAACAGCACGTCGTGACCAAAGACATTGTGCAAATGCTTCAGGCATTGGGCGTGGATCAAGTTCAGGTCGAAGGGCCAAGCGTGCTCGAGGCCGGCCCCGTAGAGCACCTGTGCAGCCACATTGAAGGCCGCGCTGCAGGCTTGAGTGCATGGGACATTGCGGGCGCGCTGCATCCGACGCCTGCGGTGGGCGGTTTGCCACGGGCGCAGGCACAGGCCTTCATTCGCCGCCACGAGGGCTACGACCGCCGCAACTACGCGGGGTACTTTGGTTGGACTTCGGCTGAGCGCTCAATTTTTTACGTGACCCTGCGCTGCGTTGAATGGGGTTCCGATGGATTTTTGGGCTACGCGGGTGGCGGAATCACCGCCAAATCCGACCCCGTCGGCGAGTGGGCCGAAACCGAGCAAAAACTTCAGACGCTCGAAAACGTTTTACTCGGGTGAATACAACATCGGCACAGCTTGCGGCACTTCTGCGCGACCGGCTCGCACGACGAGAATGGTCGGGTTGGGTAGCATCACCCGGTAGCCGCTGCGCCCCCCTGGTTTTGGCATTTCAGGAACTGCCCGTGCGCAGCCAAGTGGTGCTTGACGAGCGTTCTGCGGCCCACTGGGCCCTGGGAGCAGCAATTGCAACCGGAACACCAGCCTTTGCGGTATGCACGAGCGGAACCGCCGCCCTCAACTACGGTCCCGCCGTGGCGGAGGCCTTTTATCAGCAGGTTCCGCTGCTCGTCATCACCGCCGACCGTCCCGCAGCCCTCATCGACAACGGTCACGGCCAGAGCATTCGGCAAACACGAATTTTTGACGACCACCTCGTCGGCAAGGGCCTGCTCGATAGCGACGCCTCGCTCGAGTGGAACGCCGCGGTCATCGACCAAGCCCTTTCTGCGCTGAAGTACGGCCCGGTTCACCTCAATGTTCCGCTGGCTGAGCCCCTCTACGAGGCCATTGCGCCGCTCAATGCGGACTCCTTGAGCGTTCCGACGGTTGAGCCAGTGCCGCTCGAGATTCCGGATTTTGTTCGCCAGGCAAAGCGTCCGCTGCTCGTGGTCGGCCAGTGGAATCCGTCGTGGGGCGATCCCGAACCCGCGGTACGCGAACTTGCGCGCAAGGGGTGGACGATTGCCGCAGAGCCGCTGAGTCAGCTGCCGCACGATGCCGCAGAGCACCTCGAGGACACGTTGGCCATGCTCCGTGCCAAGCCCGACGCTGTGGTTACCCTGGGCGGGCCTTGGGTGGCCAAAAAGGCCAAGGCGGCGCTTGCCGGAACCCCGCACTGGGCGATCGGTCCGCGTGAACCGCTTCCCGACATGTTTGGTGCGCTCGCTGCACGCACGCACGCCGAACACTTTGCGGCGTTGACGGCCTTGGCGGAATTGGTTCCGGCGCTTGACCAAACTGTTACCATTAATCAAGCATCTGCAAAAGAGGTAGTTGATTGGACTGACTTAAAGCTACACTTGAGCATTGCAAATGCACTTCCTGCCGGTTGGGACGTGCACTGGGCCAACTCGACTCCAGTGCGCTACGCCAATTTTTGGTGGGGTCAAGGACGCTTTTCGCGCGAAATCCGCCACTTCAGCAACCGCGGCGCCAGCGGCATCGACGGCATGACCTCTACCGCGCTGGGCGCGATGTGGGCGACGCAGCGACCGACACTTTTGGTGACGGGCGAACTCGGATTTTTGTACGACGGCGGAGCCGGCATCGCCTACGAGGCGCTGCCCGCGCTCAAGGTGCTCGTGGTGAACAACCAAGGCGGCCAAATTTTCCAGTGGCTGGACGGTCCGCGCGCCAGTGGCCAGCTCGACCGTCACTTTGCCTTTCGCCACACGCGAAGCGTCCGTTCAAGTGCCGAAAACCAAGGATTTACCTACCGCGTGGCGCGGGATGAAGCTGAATTCCGCAGCGAGTGGGAAGCATTTTTAAACGATTCCGCCGCCACTGTGTTGGAAGTGTATACCGACCCCCACGCGTCAGAAACTGCCTGGAAGGGCCGTTTTGGCGCCTAATTTTGACCCCATTATGGCACAACGTACCTGGACCCCGATTAAGGAATATTCCGACATCCGCTTTGAATTCTTTGAAGGCATTGCGAAGATTACCATCAACCGCCCGCAGGTGTACAACGCCTTTCGGCCGGAGACCAACATTCAAATGATTGAAGCGTTTGACGTGTGCCGCGAGCGCAGCGACATCCGCGTGATCGTGCTTACGGGCGAAGGCGACAAGGCGTTCTGCAGCGGCGGAGACCAAAACGTCAAAGGGGTAGGGGGGTACGTCGGCGAAGACGGCGTTCCGCGCCTCAACGTGCTCGACCTACACAAGCGCATCCGCGAGATTCCCAAGCCCGTGGTGGCCATGGTCAACGGCTACGCCATCGGAGGCGGACACGTGCTGCACGTGGTGTGCGACCTTACGGTGGCCTCTGATAACGCCAAATTTGGCCAAACTGGCCCCAAAGTGGGCAGTTTTGATGCGGGTTTCGGCTCGAGCTACCTCGCGCGCCACGTGGGCCAAAAGAAGGCCCGCGAGATTTGGTTCTTGTGCCAGCAGTACACCGCCCAAGAAGCGTTTGACATGGGTATGGTGAATAAGGTGGTTCCGCTCGCGCAGCTCGAAGACACGGTCGTGGAGTGGTGCCAACTGATGATGATGCGTTCGCCGATGGCCCTGCGCATGATCAAGCGCGGCCTCAATGCCGAGCTCGACGGACAGCGCGGCCTAATGGAATTTGCGGGCGACGCGACCCTGATGTACTACCTGATGGACGAGGCGCAAGAGGGCAAAAAAGCATTCTTGGAGAAGCGCGATCCGAACTTCGGGCAGTTCCCAATTTTTCCGTAAGTCATGAAGGCTTGGGTTGGGGCGCTGCGGCCCCGTACGCTTCCGCTCGCGTGGGCGACGATTGTCCTCGGAACCTTGCTCGCGGCCGACCGCGGGTACTTCGACGGGCTGCTCCTGGGGTTGACCCTGGCGACCGCCACGGCCTACCAAATTTTGTCGAACCTCGCCAACGACCTGGGCGACAGCCTCAAAGGGGCAGATCGGCACCGGGCCGAAGGTGCCGAACAGCGCGCCGTGGCGAGCGGAGCCATCTCGGTAGCCTCCATGCGCCGCGCCGTGCTCGGGGTGACGGTTCTTGCCGCGGTACTTACGGCGGCGACTTCGTGGTGGGGGACCCGCGGAATGCCCGTTGGCTTCCTTGTGGGCTATTTGGTGCTTGGCGCAGCTGCCATTTGGAGCGCGCGCGGCTACACCATGGGGCATGCGGCCTACGGATACCGCGGACTCGGTGACGTCTTTGTCATCGTGTTCTTTGGGCCGGTGGGCGTGGCGGGATCGTACTTTTTGCAAACCCAAGTGTGGGATTGGCTGATGCTGCTCCCGGGACTCGCTATCGGTCTCTTCGCGGCGGGAGTACTGAATTTGAACAACATGCGCGACCTCGACACGGACCGTGCCGCGGGCAAGCGCACGCTAGCGGGCCGGATGGGGCTCGGTATGGCCAAGCTGTACCAGGTCCTACTTCTGTTTCAGGGATGGATGGCCGCGATGCTGTTCATTTTTCTGCAGGCTCCGGTTACGTGCAGCCGAAGCTTTTTGTTTGCCGCAACGCTTCCGCTAATGGGCGAAACGGCGTTCAAGGGTTGGAAGGCGCAGACTCCGGCCGAATTCGACAAGCTGCTCAAACCCTTGGCGCTGCAGACCGTGCTCTTCGCGATCCTGCTGGGTTGCGGCCTGCTAATCGACGCCAACGAATGCAGCAAACCCCTCTTTTAACGGCATAACGCGGTGAAGGCGAGCCACTGGACCTATTCGTACACGTTTAAAACGCCTGCGGGCACGTCCCGCGGGGTGATGACGTCCAAGCCAGCGCACTTTATTGACGTCGAATGCCAGGGCCTTCGCGGCCAAGGCGAATGCGGGCTACTACCTGGGTTGTCAGTTGACGACCGACCCGACTACGCCGCGCACCTTGACCAAATCTGCCGTGAGCTCAGTGCGCTCAACGACGCAACCTGGGCTGACTGGGCCCGTCAGCGTCGGCTTGACCCCGAGTGGGCCGCAACCTGGGTGGAATGGCCTTCGTTGGTGTTCGCGGTCGAGCAAGCGCTCCTCACGTGGGCCGATCGGGACCAGGGTGGTGACGGAACCCGCCTTGCCGCTACGCCCTTTGCCCGCGGCGAGGCCGGAATTCCCATCAACGGCCTTCTGTGGATGGGCTCGAGCTGCTACCTGCACGACCAGTCCGAGGCGCGGTTGACTGAGGGCTTTCGCTGCCTCAAAATGAAGGTGGGTGCGCTGGATTTCGAAGCCGAGTGCGACGTGCTCCGCCACAACCGCAGCCTGGATCCGACCCTCGAGCTGCGCGTCGACGCCAACGGAGCCTGGTCGGGTGACCTCGCCCTTGAGCGCATGAACGCCCTTCGCGAATTCAACCTGCACAGCATCGAGCAGCCCTGTCCGCCCTCAGATCGCGCGGGCCTTAAGGCTGCGTCCTCGAGCGGAACCCTGCCGGTGGCCCTCGACGAAAGCCTCATCGGGGTGCACAACGCGGCCGACCGCGATGCCCTTCTGGACGAAATTCAACCTCAGTTTATTGTGCTGAAGCCGAGTCTTTTGGGTGGCATATATTCAAGTGAAGATTGGATCTCAAGGGCACGCTCCCGAGGCATCAAGTATTGGATTACTTCGGCCCTCGAAGGCAGTGTAAGTCTGAGTGCCATTGCGCAGTGGGCGTCGACGTTGCCCGACCTTGAGGGCTATCAGGGATTCGGAACTGGTTCGCTCTACACCAACAACCTTCCGCCGCGCACCGAAGTGCGCCGCGGTGAACTCTGGATGCTGTGAGCCGAGGACGTCCCCCTAAGCCCCGGTTGCCGCAGGCGGAACTTGAATTCAGTGCCGCCTGCAGCAGCGCGCGCAACCGCGAAGTCGAAGAGGTGGTGGCGTGGTGGAATTCAGGTTCCGCAGCCTACACCCTGCACACCAGCGGGAGCACCGGGGCGCCCAAGGAACTGCTGCTGCAGCGCAGCCACATCGAGGCCAGTGCCCGCGCCACCATTGCTTTTTTTGGCCTCAGCGAGGGCCAGCGGAGCCCCTTGCTTTTGTCGGCCAAGACGGTGGGCGGATTCATGATGGTCGTTCGTGCGCTGGTGGCAGGCTTGAAGCTCGACATTTTGCCTGTAGAACGGCGCCCCGCTACCCGTCCTGGGTTGCGCTACGACTTTGTGGCGCTGGTTCCGGAACAGGCGGCGGCTTTGGCGGCCGATCCCAAATTCAACCCCAAGGATTTTCGCTGCACGCTCTTGGGTGGGGCAGATGTGCGTCCCGAGCTCGAAGAGGCCCTGTCGAAGTGGCCCCGCCCCGTGTACCACGGCTACGGAATGACCGAGACCTTGAGCCACGTCGCGCTGCGCCGACTCGGCCACGGCCGTATGTACCAAGGCCTGCCGGGAGTCATTTTTGCGCAAAAGGGCGAGGCTTTGGTGGTCGACGATCCCGCGCGCGGAGTTCGAGGATTGGTTACAACCGACGCGGCCAACGTCATATCGTTCAGTGAATTCGAATGGCTCGGTCGCTTGGACGGGGCGGTCGTGAGCGCCGGAACAAAAATATTTCCCGAGGTGGTCGAATCCGCCAGCGGGTGCGAAGGGGTTGCGGTGGGCGTCCCCAGCCGGGAGTGGGGGCAGATGCTAGTTTGGGTCGGTGCCCCGGGTTTTGACCCCAACCAAATCGCCCTAAAATGGGAAGCGCTGCCCAGTTGGCAGCGCCCCAAGCACGTGCTTGAGCACGTGATTCCGTATCTGTCAAGCGGCAAGCCCGACCGTCAAGCGGTCGCGCGCTGGGCCGCTCAGGAATTGGACTTGCGGTAGTCCTCTAAGAACTTCTCGAGGCCGAGGTCGGTCAGCGGGTGCTTCAAGAGGGCCGTAATGGCGCTCAATGGGCCGGTCATGACGTCGGCTCCGATGGTAGCGCACTCGATGATGTGCATCGGGTGGCGTACGCTGGCAGCGAGGATCTCGGTGTCGTACCCGTAGTTGTCGTAAATGGTGCGGATCGTCTCGATCAAGCCCAAACCGTCGGTTGAGATGTCGTCGAGGCGTCCGATGAAGGGAGACACGTACGAAGCTCCCGCCTTAGCTGCCAACAAAGCCTGGCCCGCGCTGAACACGAGGGTGCAGTTGGTCTTGATTCCGCGGTCGCTGAAGTAGCGAATCGCCTTGACGCCGTCTTTAATCATCGGAACCTTTACCACAATCTTAGGGTCGATTTCGGCCAAAAGCTCGCCTTCGCGAACCATTCCGGCGAAGTCGGTCGAGATGACTTCAGCGCTCACGTCGCCCTCAACGATGTCGCAAATGGCCTTGTAGTGCTTGAGAATGTTGTCGGTTCCTGAGATGCCTTCTTTGGCCATCAGAGACGGGTTCGTTGTAACGCCATCAAGGATTCCCATGTCGTGGGCTTCTTTGATTTCGGCAAGGTTTGCGGTGTCGATGAAAAATTTCATGGCAATAATTCGGGGTAACGGTTTTAGTCCGCCCAAAGGTCGGGCTATTTTTGTGGTATGCAACCCCAACCCGCTTCTGATTTTTCTACCGAACTCCTTCGCGACTACCGCCTCGGAATCGTGAGCCGTGAGTGCTCCCTTCTTGGCCGCAAAGAGGTTCTCACCGGCAAGGCCAAGTTTGGCATTTTTGGCGACGGCAAAGAGCTCGCCCAACTCGCGTGGGCGCGCGTCTTTCGCGACGGCGACTTCAGAAGCGGGTACTACCGGGACCAAACGTTTATGTTGGCGATTGGGGCCCTCACGCCCCAGCAGTTTTTTGCATCACTCTACGCCGATACCGACGTGGACCGCGAGCCGAGCAGTGCCGGACGCCAAATGAACGGCCACTTCGCCACCCGCACGCTCAACCCCGACGGATCGTGGAAGCGCCTCGTCGACCACAAAAACGTTTCTGCAGACATTTCGCCCACCGGCGGGCAAATGCCGCGCCTCCTTGGGTTGGCCCAGGCCTCGAAAGTGTACCGCGCTCAGGGCGTCGACAACGGATTTAGCCGCAAGGGGGCCGAGGTCGCGTGGGGCACGATCGGCAATGCCTCGTCGTCTGAAGGCCTGTTTTGGGAAACCATCAACGCGGCGGGGGTACTGCAGGTTCCGATGGTAGCCCTGGTTTGGGACGACGAATACGGAATCTCAGTACACGCCGAGCACCAGACCACCAAGCAGAACATTTCAAAAATCCTTGCCGGATTTCAGCGCCAAGCCGCGACCAAAGGCCAGGCAGAAGAGAAGGGCTACGAAATCATTGTCGCCCGCGGCTGGAACTACGCCGAGCTCGTCGCCGCCTTTGAGCACGCCGAAAAAGTGGCCCGCGAAGAGCATGTGCCCGTACTGCTTCACGTGCGCGAAATGACCCAGCCCCAGGGGCACAGCACCTCGGGCTCGCACGAGCGCTACAAGTCCAAAGAGCGCCTCGAGTGGGAACAGGAGTACGACTGCCTTCGCCAGTTTCGCCTCTTTTTGGAGTCCAACAAGATCGCCAAGGCCAAAGACCTCGATGCCCTTGAAGAGGCCGCGCGTGCCGAAGTGCGCGACGCCATGAAGGCTGCATTTGAGGATTTTCTGCAGCCGTTGAAGCGCACCCGCGACCAGGCAGTGGCGTGGCTCGAAGAATTGGGCGCAGAAGACCTCGCTGCCCCGCTGCGAGCCGATAAGGCTCCGCTCCGCCGTGATTCAGTGGCTGCCGTGCGCAAAGCCATTCAGCGCCGCAAGGCGGACGGGCTTGACGCCTTAGGGGCTCCGCTCTGGGTCGAAACCCAGCTCAAGCAAGCCGCCCACGACTACGCCAGCCAGCTGCACAGCGGCACTGCACTCAAGGTGCCCGTGGTGGCCCCCGAGTTTGCGCCCGACGCCCCACAGGTAGACGGACGCGTCGTGCTTCGCGACAACTTCAAAGAGCTGTTTGCGCGCTACCCCGAAACCATGATTTTTGGCGAAGACGTTGGCCACATCGGCGACGTCAACCAGGGCCTCGAGGGCATGCAGGCTGAATTCGGAACCGTGCGCGTCAGCGACACCGGAATCCGCGAGGCCACCATCGCCGGCCAGGGCATCGGATTGGCCATGCGCGGACTGCGTCCGATCGCTGAGATCCAGTACCTCGACTACCTGCTCTACGCCGTGCAAATCCTATCTGACGACTGCGCGACCGTGCGCTGGCGTTCGGCGGGAGGCCAAAAGGCTCCGCTCATTGTGCGTACCCGCGGACACCGCCTCGAGGGTGTGTGGCACAGCGGATCCCCCATGCAGCTCTTGCTCGGATCGCTTCGCGGAATGTACCTCTGTACCCCGCGCAACATGGTCCAGGCCGCCGGCATGTACAACACCCTGCTGCAGGCCGACGAGCCCGCCGTAGTCATCGAGTGCCTCAACGGCTACCGCCTCAAAGAGCAGCTGCCCACCAACTTGGGTAGCTTCACCGTGCCCTTGGGTCGCCCTGAAATTCTTCGTTCCGGAACCGACGCCACCGTCGTGTCCTACGGATCCACCCTGCGCATCGTCACCGACGCAGCTACTGAGCTCGAGCGCTTCGGAATCTCCATCGAAGTCATCGACGTGCAAACGCTTCTGCCGTTTGACTTGGACGGAGCCTGCGTCGCCTCACTGAGGCACACCAACCGCCTGCTGGTGGTCGACGAAGACGTTCCGGGCGGAGCCGCAGCCTACCTCATGCAGCAAATCCTCGAGGAGCAGGGCGGGTACCAGCACCTCGATGCCGCACCCCGCACCCTCACCGCCAAGGCCCACCGACCCGCCTACGGATCCGACGGCGACTACTTCTCAAAGCCCAGTGCTGAAGATGTGGTTGAGGCGGTGCTGGAGTTGGTGGCTGAGTAGCGAGGTTGGCTCGTTAGCTTTTTGGCGAGGTTGGCGAGGTTAGCGAGGTTAGCTCGTTAGCTTGTTTGGGAAGGTTGGCGAGGTTAGCGAGGTTAGCTCGTTAGCTTGTTTGGGAATCAAACAGTCCAAGGCTCTACTGATTCGTTAAATGGTGTAATTTTGCAGCATTACCACCCCTTTAGTCAGCAACGACTTTTGGCCCGACGCGCACTCTAGAGGTGCGCGTCTCTTTTTGCTAGGTTGCGCCAGATCAAAGAATCACCGGTTTTTGGCATTCAAAAAACCACTCTATCTTTGTACCATTACCACCCCTTAAGTCAGCAACGACTTCTGGGTCGACGCGCACTCCAAAGGTGCGCGTTACTTTTTTTGCGAGGTTGCGCCAGATCGAAGCCACACGGGTTTCTGGCATTCAAAAAACCGCTCTATCTTTGCACCATTACCACCCCTTAAGTCAGCAACGACTTCTGGCCGACGCGCACTCCAAAGGTGCGCGTCTATTTTTTTACTGAATTTCACAAAATAAATCACCGCGTGTTTTTGGCATTCAAAAAACCTCTTTATCTTTGTGCCATTACCACCCCTTAAGTCAGCAACGACTTCTGGCCGACGCGCACTCCAAAGGTGCGCGTCTCTTTTTTTTGTTTACATCTGAAAATTTAAAAGATCCTTTGGATCGATATGAAAATGACCTTCAGCATACCTCTTAAGGTCTTTTGAATTTCTATTCGGAGGAAAACATACCACAACTCTTTTATCCTTCGCGCACCGAGCCAATTTTCGAATGGGCGGTACCAAGTCACTGTCGGCGGTGACGAGAATGGCGACGTCGTAGCGGTCCAAGAGTCCGTCGGCAAGCACATCGACGGCGATGTGGACGTCGGTCATTTTCTCTTCGAATGACGGAATTGACTGTCCGCAGTGCTCGCAATGAATCGTCTTTTGCTGGAACCGCCCGAGGATTACCTCGACGTTCGATGCGCGGAGCGCCGCGAAGTAGCGCTTTTGGGCGCGTTCGGCTTCGGGGCTACCGATGAGGGGCGCGGAATAGTAGCGCACCGATGAAAGTAGTTGGTTGGTGCCTAAGCGGCTTCGCACGTACGAGGTGACGTCAAAATTGACGGCCTTCGGGTTGCGGGATCGGATTCCGAAAAAGAGGTTAAAACCATCGACGTACACTGCGACTCGTTCCACATTTGGGTATGCACGCGGGACATGAACGCGGTGCCTGTCAAAAGTCAGTTACGGCACAGCGATTAGTCGTATGTCGTTAATAACTAAGTGTTTAAAATGATTTTGTGGCCACTTCGTGGCTAGAGCGCTTCGCGCTAGGGCTGCTTCGCAGCTAAAATTTCAAATTGGCCTAGAACGCCTTCGCGGGAGCAAGAAACCAGTTACCAGAAACCAAAAAAGTTACAAGAAAAGGGCAAGGACACTTATCGCACCGCTACAACCGACTACCCTTGCTGCATTTCTACCCTGGGGGATTCGTCAGGAGCTGGTCGTAAGGCCTTGCCCAGGTGCAAAGATACGCAGCGATTGTGCGACCTTTGCGTATGATGCGTTTAAAACGATTGACATGCGTGCTGGCATTGGCCGCAGCAGCGACGGTGGCTCAGGCCCAAGATTTTAGGCAAGCGGTGGTGGCGCGAGGGCCGGTTACCGAACTTCAAAAGGACTCGGTGGCGGTGTGGATGCGCAACGACGGAATCCGCGACCTGAACATTACCGGCATGTGGAGCTGTGCCCAGTGGGGCGACACGCTGCTGGGGTTGCGGGCCGAGCAGACGGGCATTGCGGTGGGCGATTCCGCGCGAATTTGGATGCGGTTTACGCCAGAACATAATGTGTACTACCGGCTTCCAGTGGTAGTGGCCACCGACGGCCCCGACGGGTTTGTGGCGCTGCAGTTTGAGGCCCAGGGTCGCTGGAGCCAGAGCTACTACAGCAGCACCGAAAACAAAAGTTGGGCGCAGCTCAAGTCGGCGCTGACCACCAAGCTCAACCAGGGTACCACTAACTTGGGGTACAACGGCGCGCGCGACCAGATGTACGGCAACCTCGACAACGTCAACGGCCAGGTTACGTGCATTTACACGGGGCGCGTGGCGACCTTCAATACGAGGGCAGGGGCGACGGCCAACAACATGAACTGCGAGCACACGTTTCCGCAGAGCTTCTTTAGCTCGGCCGAGCCGATGAAGTCCGACATTCACCACCTTTTTCCGAGCGATGCAAGTGCGAATACGCAGCGCAGCAACAACCCGTTTGGCATTATTACGGGCACTCCGGCGTGGTCGGTGGGCGGAAGCAAGCGACTCAGCGGCGTGTTCGAGCCGCGCGATGCCCACAAGGGTGATGCGGCGCGGGCCATGATGTACTTCGTGACGCGATTTGGCGACTACAGCAGCTTTTATGCCCAGCAGGCCGCGGTGCTTGAGGCCTGGCACCAGCAGTTTCCGCCCGACAGCGCTGACCGGGCGCGGAACCAAGGCATCGCCGCCCTTCAGAACACGCGCAACCCCTACGTGGACTATCCGCAGATCATGGAGCGATTGATCAGCCTCGCGGGCAGTCCGCAGCCCAACCTCGCGGCCCAGCACTGGGCGAGCGAGGACACCCTCGAGCTCGAGCTGTGGTCGTGGTCGGTGGGCCCTATGCTGCGCCGTCGCTTGGTGGTGACGAATCCGGGCAACGACGACTTGATCCTCGGGGCGGCGAGCTTGTCGGCTCCGAACGTCAACTTGGTCTCGGGCGGCAATGCCGACACCCTCAAGCCGGGCGAGCTGCACACTTATGAGATTGAGTACCCAGCGTCGGTCGTGCACGACGGCGGCAGCCTTAGCTACACCATCAGCACGGGCGGAACCGTGACCCACTACCTACGCGGCACCCCCTACATTGGTGTCGGCGAACCCTCAAACCATGCGGTGCGCGCCTACCGCAGCGGGCGCCAGCTTATCATTGAGGGGTTGCCCGCTGGAGCGCATGCCGAATGGACCGACTCCGACGGCCGGGTGCGCTGGGCGACCGACCGCGCCGAGGGCCTCGAAGAGCTGCGTGCGCAGGGCCACGGAACCGGTATTTTGCGCTGGACCCTCGACGGGCAGCGCGGCGTCCTTAAGTTTGTGTACTAAACTCCCTAAAAATTCAGATCATGGATTCAACGACCAAACGCATCGCAATCAACTACGGCCTCATCGTGAGCGCAGTCGCCGTGGGCTACACCCTCATCTCGTACATTGTGAACGAGGCTTGGCTGTCGAGCCAGGCGGGCGGAATTTTTATGCTTCTGGCCATGCTGGTGATTCCGTACTTCGGAGTGCGTGAATTCAAAAAGGCCAACGACGGATACGCCACCTTTCGCGAGGCATTCTCGGCCTACGTGCTTCCGCTGATCGTTTCGGCGGTAGTTGGATTGGCGTTCAACTGGCTGATGCACAACGTAATTGATTCTGAATTGGCAACCCGCATGGGAGAGCGCGTGTACGAGCGCTTCGCCGAAATGCCTGAAGAGCAGCGAAAGGGCGTGATGGCCTTTATGGGCGCAGCCAACGAGGCTGAACTCAAGGCCGAGTCGATCAAAATGACCGTGGACCAAACGACCATTACGGGCATGCTTAAGTCAACAGGAGCGGGCATCATCATGTACGCCATTGTTGGCCTGATCGTCGGAGCTGTTGCTAAGAAAAACCGCCCCGAGTTCCAGTGAGCCACCTCGACCTGAGCCTCGTTATTCCGCTGTTCAACGAAGAAGAATCGCTGGCAGAGCTACATGCGTGGATTGACCGCGTGTGCACGGCCAACGCGCTTCGCTACGAAGTACTCTTTATCAACGACGGCTCGACCGACGGCTCGTGGAAGGTGATCGAGGGCCTCTCGGCCCAGCACCCTGAGGTGCGCGGAATCCGCTTTCGGCGCAACCACGGCAAGTCCGCCGCCCTCTACGTTGGTTTTCAGGCCGCTCAGGGCGACGTCGTCATCACCATGGACGCCGACTTGCAGGACAGCCCCGACGAGATTCCGGACCTGGTGCGCATGATTCGCGAAGAGGGCTTTGACCTCGTGAGCGGATGGAAGAAGAAGCGCTACGACCCGCTGTCCAAAACATTGCCCACCAAGCTGTTCAACTGGGCTGCGCGCAAAATGAGCGGAATCTACCTGCACGACTTCAACTGCGGACTCAAGGCCTACCGCCTCGAGGTGGCTCAGGCGGTTGAGGTTCAGGGCGAAATGCACCGCTACGTCCCCGTGCTCGCCAAGATGCAGGGCTTTACCCGCATCGGCGAAAAGGTGGTAGAGCACCGCGCACGTCCCTACGGCGTGACCAAATTTGGCCTCAATCGCTTCACCAACGGCCTTTTGGATCTGGTGACGCTCAGTATGGTTTCGCGCTTTCGCCGCCGTCCGATGCACTTTTTCGGAACCTGGGGCCTCGTGATGTTCTTCTTTAGCGGGGTGGCCCTTTCGGTCCTTGGCGGTCTGAAGTTGGCCCGACTCTGGAGCGGACAGCGGCCCGGCCTGATTGCCGACGATCCCTGGTTCTACATCTTTTTGACGGCCATGATTCTCGGAACCCAGCTCTTCGTAACCGGCCTTTTGGCGGAACTCGTGGTGCGCAGCGGTCGCCGCCGTCCTGAGTACGGAATCGCCGAAGAACTGAACCGTCCCCATGCCGACTCCAGCGCACGCTGAGTTACTCCATGGCCTTGAGCAGGCGCACTACGGGCCCGCGCGCAGCGCGGAGCCCGAGTTTTCGCTGATCTCTCCCACGTTCAAGCGTCCCGACGAGGTGCGCGAGTTCATCGCCAGCGCGGCCCAGCTTGCGGGTCCGCGCGGCCATTTTGAGGTCATCCTATCTGACGGAACCCCCGACGACAGCCTTCGCCCCGAAATTCAGGCGGCCGCCGAGGCCGCAGGCCTCGGCGTGACGGTCTTGTACCGTGCTGGGCTCCCTGTGAGTGACGCGCGCAACGCAGCCGCCGCCGCGGCGCGGGCCCCCTGGCTCATCTTTTTGGACTCGGACTGCCTGCTGCCCCACGACTACCTCGACGCGGTGTCCCAGGGCTTGGCCCGCGACGCGTGGGACGCCTTCGGCGGCCCGGATGCCGCCCCGCCGGACTTTAGCCCGCTCCAAAAAGCCATCAGCTTCGCCATGACGTCGGTGCTGACTACGGGCGGGATCCGCGGCGGTTCCGCAAAACCCACCGCCACCTACTACCCCCGGGGCTTTAACATGGGCATGCGCGCCGAGGCCTTTTGGGCCGTCGGCGGCTACGACACCCAATTCAAATGTGGCGAAGACGTCGAGCTCAGCATTCGGGTGCGGGCGGCAGGCTTCCGCGTGGGCCTCATTCCCGAAGCCGTCGTGTGGCACAAGCGCCGCGCCACCCTTGGCCAGTTTTACCGCCAGGTGCGCCG
>CBFHNK010000002.1:0-69388 GCA_965657195.1 uncultured Schleiferiaceae bacterium | reverse complement strand
TTCGGCAGCATCACGCAGGTCGACGTGAATTTCGGAACAGGGACCGCAGGGCCCGGTATCGCCCATTTCCCAAAAGTTGTCTTTTTTGCTTCCGTAGAGAATCCGGTCCGGAGCCACATGCTTGAGCCACATTCCCTTGGCTTCGTCGTCTGCAGCAAGGCCGTCACCTTGGTCTCCACCGAACACAGTCACGTAGAGTAGGTCTTTGTCCAGCTTGCAGACTTCAGTGAGGAATTCCCATGCCCAATCAATAGCCTCTTGCTTGAAGTAGTCCCCAAACGACCAGTTGCCGAGCATTTCAAACAACGTGTGGTGGTAGGTATCAATACCCACCTCCTCGAGGTCGTTGTGCTTGCCACTCACGCGCAGGCATTTTTGGCTGTCCGCAATTCGCGCATGCACTACAGGCTTGGCTCCGATAAATACGTCTTTAAACGGATTCATGCCCGCATTGGTGAACATCAGCGTGGGGTCGTCTTTAATCACCAGCGGAGCCGACGGCACAATCACGTGGCCTTTCGAGGCGAAAAAGTCTAAATATGCTTGGCGGAGTTCAGTCGGATTCATGCGGGTGGTTTTGCCTACTTTTGATGGATACAAAAGTATGCGCCGCGCCAAGTACATCTACGACCCCTTGACCCTTGCCTACCACAAGGTTGAGCGCACTTGGAAGCATTTGCTGCGGGACACCTCATTGTTCTTGCTTGGCTCGATGCTCATGGGGCTCATTTTCTTTTTCGGAATCCAGTACTTCATGGATTCTCCCGAAGAAAAAGCGCTGAAGCGCCAGCTTGAAATTTCTGAAGAAACCTACCGCGAACTCGAAGAGCAAATCCAAGAATTGGGCGCCGTGGCGGCCGAACTCGAGCGCCGCGACAACGAAGTCTATCGAGTTATTTTGGAGTCTGAACCACCTGCGTCGTGGGTCCGTCAGGGCGGACTTCCCATGGATGCCGACCGCTACGAGAAAATTCGGGGTCTTTCAAACGAAACCCTACTCGAACGCAGTTTGCGCAAGGTGGACGACCTGAAAAAACGGCTTGCCGTGCATTCTGCGAGCCTTGACGAGGTGGCCGAACTCGCCCAGCGCAAGGGTGAAATCCTCAAAGCTCTACCTGCAATTCGACCCGTCAAGGACCAACCAAGTATTCGCTTCTCTTCGGGATTTGGGTACCGCATTGACCCGATTTTCAAAGTCAGCAAGTTGCACCAAGGTGTGGACTTCTCTGCCAAGCAGGGCACACCCATCTATGCGACGGCAGACGGCGTGATCGTTTCCAACGAACTCTACGGCGGAAGGGGCTACGGCAAGCACCTGACAATCAGCCACGGATACGGCTACCACACACTGTACGCCCACATGAGCCGTGTCGTTCGTCGCCAAGGTCAGCGAGTGAAGCGCGGGGATCTTATCGGCTACATCGGAAACACCGGCAAATCCACCGGCCCCCACCTGCACTACGAGGTCATCTACCGCGGGCGCCGAGTAAACCCCATCAACTTCTTTTTCAACGACTTGACACCAGCAGAGTACAACAAACTTCTCGCCCAAGCCGCTGCCAACAATCAATCGTTCGACTAATGATTCCGACAGAATTCACCAAGCGATACTACAGCATCGGCGAAGCTGCCGCCATCTTTGAACTCAACACGTCCGCATTGCGGTTTTGGGAAAAAGAGTTTCCGGAGCTAAAGCCCAAAAAATCCGAGGCCGGTGCACGTAAGTACAGTACCAAGGACATGGAGCTGCTGCGAAAAATCCACTTCTTGGTCAAAGAAAAGGGATTCACGTTAGAAGGCGCACGCCAAAAACTAAAGAATGCACCCGAGGACTCCATACAAACCGAAGACTTGGTACGGCGTTTGCAGAATGTGAAAGCCGAACTTGACCAACTGGCAAAAACGATTAAAACCTTACCATGAACCGTTCTACGATCATTCTTCTATCCGTCCTCGGCGGCTTTGTCCTCATCCTTCTTTGGGGCGTCGGTGCCTACAACCGCCTCGTCGGTTTGAGCGAGAGCACAGAGAGCCAATGGGCTAATGTCCAGTCGGCCTACCAGCGCCGCGCGGATCTTATTCCCAACTTGGTTTCGACGGTGAAAGGCTACGCGGATTTTGAAAAGTCTACCCTGACCGACGTGATTGAAGCCCGCTCAAAAGCCACATCCGTTCAAATCAGTGCTGACAATCTTACTCCAGATAAAATTGCGGAATTTCAAAAGGCCCAAGGTGAACTCAAGGGTGCTCTAAGCCGCCTCCTTGTTTCAGTCGAGCGCTACCCCGACCTGAAGGCCAACCAAAACTTCTTAGCACTGCAGTCGCAGCTCGAAGGAACCGAAAACCGCATCAACGTAGAGCGCGACCGATTCAACGAACAGGTTCGTACCTACAATTCATCGGTCAAGCGCATCCCTACCTCACTGGTTGCTGCCGTGGGTGGATTTGAGGCGCGCGGATACTTTGAAGCCGAAACTGAGGCCCAAGATGCCCCAGAAGTGAGCTTCGAGTAATGCAGGTTCAACCGCACGACGAACAGCGTATCGTAGCTGCCATCGAGGCGGCCGAATTGATGACATCCGGTGAAGTCCGTGTGCACCTGAACGACACGTGCTCGGGTGACCCGCTGCGCGACGCCCAAAAGCAGTTTCAAAAGCTCGGAATGCACCGCACCGCGGAACGCAACGGCATCCTGTTTTTCATTGCCCTTGAAAGCCACAAGTTCGCTGTGGTGGGCGATTCGGGAATCCACGCAAAGGTTGGCCAGTCCTTTTGGGAAGGTATTCGCGACCACATGGTTCCGGAACTCAAAGAAGGCCGTTGGGTTGATGCACTCGAACTCGGAATC
Source organism: uncultured Schleiferiaceae bacterium (assembly GCA_965657195.1). Lineage (GTDB taxonomy): Bacteria > Bacteroidota > Bacteroidia > Flavobacteriales > Schleiferiaceae > TMED14. The sequence goes on along the minus strand of CBFHNK010000002.1, from coordinate 66,540 downwards.
GCAGAAGCGGGTCGGGCACTTGCCGAACATTTTCCGCACCAAGGCCATCGTGACCGCAACGAACTCAGCAACGAAGTTTCACGCGGATGAGGCTTTTTATTCTATGTGCACTCGCGGCATTTAACCTTCAGGCTCAGCCCTGGGAGAAGCCCAGCCCCTCAGAGGGACTGGTCGTGTGGCGCAATACCTCACCCGTTTTCGATGCCGCTGAAGAGGCACGCCTTGAGGCCGTGCTTCACGCAATTAACGATTCGACTTCTACCCAAATAGCAGTTCTTTTTGTCGACCACGTCAACGACGACCTCAACTTTGTCGCCGCCCAAACCGGCGAAGCTTGGGGCATCGGCCAAGCCGAAACAGACAACGGAATGCTCGTGCTCATTGCACTTGAAGACCGAAAGATGGCGATCCAAGTGGGGCGCGGCCTTGAGGCCACGGTCACCGACCTTGAGAGCCACCTACTCATTGAAAACGTGCTCAAGCCCGCCTTTCGCGAGCAGGCCTATGCCGCAGGTATTGAAGCCGTAGCCACGCAGGTGGCACAAATGCTTTCCGGTCAGTTTGTCGCGGTCGATTCCACCAAAGAGCGCAAGTTCCCGTTTGGACTGGTTGCCATTGGCGTACTCATTCTCGTCGCGCTCGCGAAGCGCGGAGGAGGCGGAGGCGGAGGCCACCGGGGTATGTGGTACGGCCCGATGGGCGGCTTCCCGGTCGGGGGCGGTTTTGGTGGCCGCGGAGGCGGTTTCGGAGGAGGCGGGTTTGGCGGAGGCGGATTTGGTGGCTTTGGCGGCGGAAGTTTCGGCGGCGGCGGCGCCAGTGGTTCGTGGTAATTTGCGACCTTTGCCCTTATGAACGTACTTCGCCCCATTCGAATCGGAGTCCTTGCCGGACTCAGTCTCCTAATAGCCAGCTGCGGTTCGCCGAAATTTAGCCTCGGAACCGACACGCAAGGCACCGTCATCTCAGTGCAGAAACCCGTCCAGCAGCAGCTGAGCATTCAATCCATTCAAGTTGAATCGAGCGGAACCTGGACGAGCCCTGCCTTTCAAGTGAAGTACTCCGAGCGCAATGAAGTCGTACTCGGAACCAAAGGGGAGTCCGCCCTTCGCGTGACTGTTCCAGGTACCAAAGACGCCACTGCAGCTCAGGTCACCTTTCGCACCGCGCCAGGCAAGCCCCTGAAGACCAAGCTGGTCAAAGCCAAGTAAGCCATGGTCTACATTCAACGCCGCGAGGTGTTCAGTGCGGCCCACCGCCTGTACAACGATGCGCTCAGCACTGAAGAAAATGAGCGCCTTTTTGGCAAGTGTTCGTGGAACTACGGGCACGGCCACAACTTTGAAGTTTGGGTTACCGTCAAAGGCCAGGTCAATCCCGAAACGGGCTTTGTCATGAATTTGGTCGACCTAAAGGCCCTCATGATGAAGTACGTGATCGAGCCCCTCGACCATAAGCATCTGAATCACGACACGACGTTTATGCTCGGAATTCTTCCGTCGACCGAAAACCTTTCGATCGAAATCTGGAAGCAACTCGCCGAGCCCGTCGCCCAGTTCGGGGCACAGCTTCACTGCGTCCGAGTGGTCGAAACCGAGAACAACGCCGTAGAGTACTACGGAGAGTAAACTTTTGGCCCACCCGGCCGTTTTAATTTTTAGCATGAAAAAAGCCTACGTTTTCCCGGGCCAAGGGGCCCAAGCACCCGGAATGGGGCAGGATTTGTTCGAAGCGCACCGCGCCATGTTTGAGCAGGCCGATGCGGTTCTTGGGTTCGGACTGACCGACCTGATGTTCAACGGCACGATGGAGGACCTCACCCAGACCAAGGTCACTCAGCCCGCCATTTTTGTGCACAGCGTCATCAAGGCCGCCTCCCTCGGAACCGAGTTCCAGCCCGACATGGTAGCCGGCCACTCTCTCGGAGAATTCTCTGCCCTCGTCGCCGCCGGAGCCCTCAAGTTTGAGGATGGCCTTCGCCTTGTTGCCGAGCGCGCCCTTGCCATGCAAGATGCCTGCGACGCCGAGCCCTCGACGATGGCAGCAATTCTCGGACTGAGCGACGAGCAGGTCGAACAGATTTGCGCCGCAACCCCTGGAGTGGTGGTTCCCGCCAACTACAATTCACCCGGCCAATTGGTGATCAGTGGCGCGCGCGCCGCGGTCGAAGCCGCGTGCGCTGCCTGCAGCGCGGCCGGCGCCAAGCGGGCCCTGATCCTGCCGGTCGGAGGCGCATTCCACAGCCCGCTCATGGAGCCGGCCCGCGCGCGCCTCGCAGGGGCGCTTGATTCCGTTTCGATTCAAGCTCCGCGCTGCCCCATCTACCAAAACGTAGTGGCTGCTCCGGTCAGCGATCCCGAAGCCATCCGCGCCAACCTCAAGGCTCAACTCACCGGATCAGTCCGCTGGACCCAGTCGGTGCTCGCCATGGTCCACGACGGCGCCACCAACTTCTATGAAGTTGGACCCGGCAAGGCCCTGCAGGGCATGATTAAAAAAATCGCTCCCGAAGTAGACGCGGTCAGCGCCTAATCAGTTACTAGCTATTAGCTATTAGCTGTTAGCTACTTGCTATTTGCTTATCGTGCAAAGCAAACGTGCTAATCTCAACCAAAAGCCAACAAGCAAGTAACCAGAAACCAGCAACCAACGAGCCAACGAGCTAATCTCAGCCAAAAGCCAGTAACCATCGAGCTAATCTCGCTAACCTTGCCAACCAGCTAATCTCGCTAACCTTGCCAACCAGCTAATCTCAGCCAACCTCGCTAACCTCGCCAAACCAGATGAAGTCCTCATTCCGCGCCCCGTCCAACATCGCCCTCGTTAAGTACTGGGGCAAGTACGGCGTGCAGTTGCCGAGTAACCCATCGATTAGCTTCACTCTGGATGCCTGTGCGACGGAAACGACGCTTGAATTGACCGATGCTCCAGGAATCACTGTGGCGCTTGACGGGGTGGATACGCCGAGTTTCGTTCCGAAGGTGGCGCAGTTTGTGGACCGAATTGCCGCACGGCAGCCTTGGGTCAAGGACTACGGGTTCCGAGTACAAACGCACAACACCTTTCCCCATTCGTCGGGGATTGCAAGCAGTGCATCTGGAATGAGCGCCCTGGCGCTGTGTATGGTGGACCTTGCGCAGCAGCTGGGTCATGAAGTGGTCAACCCAATGAGGGAAGCATCGCTACTCGCACGTTTGGGGTCGGGAAGTGCCTGCCGTTCGGTCTACGGTGGACTTGTAGTTTGGGGTGAAACGCCTTCAGTTGCGGGGTCGTCTCAGGATTTCGGGGTGGCCTACCCTGACTCGGTGCACGAAGTGTTCCGCAGCTATTGTGATACAGTCGCGCTCGTAGACGTGGGTCAAAAGGCGGTAAGTAGTACGGCGGGGCACCAGTTGATGGAAGCGCACCCGTTCCGCACGCAGCGCTTTGCGCAGGCCCATGACCACTTAGCGGCGCTAAAGCCAATTTTGGCTGCAGGTGACCTCGACGCATTTATCGAATTGGTTGAGCTCGAAGCCCTGACCCTGCATGGATTGATGATGTCGAGCAGTCCAAGCTACATTTTGATGCGGCCAAATACCTTGCGCATTATTGAGTCTATTCGCGGGTTCCGCAGAGATTCTGGGGTGCCCATCAGCTTTACGCTCGACGCGGGCGCCAATGTGCACATCCTCTACCCTGCGGCGTTCGAACAAAAAGCCCTTCAGTTTGTTGAAGATGACGTGAAACCTTGGTGCAAAGACGGTCGCGTAATTGTGGACCGCGTAGGCCAAGGACCGGTATCTTTGCAGCAATGAATCTGAGCCCCAAGTACTTCGCCAAAATTCTCCTATTCGGAGAGTACGGTGTCATCCGCGACGCCATGGCGCTTTCGATTCCGTACACGAGCTACTCGGGAGTCCTTCGACTTCCCGACGGTGAAGCGAGTTTTGACCAGCGCGAATCCAACGCTTCGCTGGACCGTTTTACCGCATACCTCGAAGAGCTTCACGCGTTAGGCGACCTCGCTGCAGACTTGGACTTGCGCGCCCTTCGTGCCGACCTCGACCGCGGACTCTATTTTGACTCGAGCATTCCGCAAGGATATGGTGTAGGTTCATCCGGAGCCATGGTGGCGGCACTCTACGCTCGGTACGCTCGGAATCCACTGCCCCTTGATGAGGCCAACGAACCAGAGAAGCTCATGGCACTCAAGGCCGAAATGGCGCAGATGGAGTGCTACTTTCACGGCAAGAGTTCAGGTATGGACCCCACGATTTGCTACCTGCAGCTACCGCTTCTGGTGCGTTCGTCTGAAGACCTGGGGACTGTTTCGATGCCGAGCCTTCCGACCGACGGCCGTGGCGGAATTTTCTTGCTGAACTCCGGGGCACCAGGCGAAACCCAGCCCATGGTCCAAATTTTCATGGACAAGCTCAAAGAGGAAGGCTTTCGCCGCTTGATGACCGACCAGTTCAAAAAGTACAACGACGCCTGTGTATCTGCCTTTTTGGACGGAAAAACCGACGTGCTCCTTCGCGAACTCAAGAAGTTGAGCGGTCTTGTGCTTGAGAATTTCGGCCCGATGATTCCGAACGACTACCACAACTTGTGGCAGAAGGGAATTGACACCAACGCCTACTACCTCAAGCTGTGTGGCTCAGGCGGAGGCGGGTACATTTTGGGCTTTGCTCCGGACCTAGAGCATGCGAAGGCGGAACTCGATCCGCACCGAATGGACGTCGTCCTTCGCTTTTAAGCGGACGGCTATGCGGCGCCGAACCAAAATTCTGCTTCGCCTTACGGCATTTCTCAGCCTCGTTCGCTGGACCCACATTTTGTTTTTGACCGTAGCCCAGGTGCTCGCGGCTTTGACACTGCTGCACGGACCCGAACCTACGCCCTGGCTCACCCTAGCGGGTGCGATTGCGACCACGGCGCTCATTGTGGCAGGGGGTTCGCTCTTCAATAGTTTTTACGACTTAGAACGGGACCTGATTGAGCGTCCCTGGCAGACCCTGCTCGAGCGCCCCGTAGCCCGCAAGTACGGAATGCAGTTGGCCTTCAGTTTTTATGCTGCGGGACTCATCACCTCGCTGCTCACCCTCAATCTACCCGTTGCCCTATGCTACTGGCTTTTTGCACTCGTCGTGTTTTTGTACTCCCACAAGCGAATGGGTTTTGGGGTGGCCGGAGCGCTTCTCGCCAGCCTATTGGCTTTTGGTCCACTGCTCTTGCTCGCGGGTGCGCTGCACCCTGGTTCTTGGCCCGGATTTCTTCGCGGATTACCCTTGGCCCTTGCCATGATTGCATTGGAATGGCGCAGGCAGTGGGAGCGGCGCCAGATTCCGCACCGCGGCGAACCGCAGCGTATACAACTGAAGCGGCAGCAGTGGATCTACAAATTGCTGTTGGCCTTAGCCCTGGGGTTGATACCGTGGATCTAGGCGCGCTTAGCGAAAGACGGTAAACATACCGCGGCGTTCCTCGACCAATCCGTCGGGAAGCCAAATAAATACCTTATAGCTGTACGGGCCGGCAGGAACTTTTTCGCCCCCGTAGGTTCCGTTCCAGCCGTTGGGATCCTCGTCGCTGTGAAAAATTTGAAGGCCCCAGCGGTTAAATACTGCCCATTCAAACTTTACGACTCCGGTCGCGAAGACGTTGAAGCGCTCGTTGACCGCGTCTCCGTTGGGCGTGAATGCCGACGGAATGTAGACGTAGTGGTCCATCTTCAAATCGATCGGATAGGCCAAGCTGTCTGAGCAACCAAGGCTGTCGCGCACGGCGAGTCCCACCCAGTAGGTTCCGGGGCGACCGTATACGTGGCGGGGATGCACACGCGTTGAGGTGTCGCCATCGCCAAAGAACCAACGAACATTGAGCGTATCGCTGGAGTAGTTGGTAAATCCGACATCCAAGGGATTTCCGGGGTCTTGCAGGTAGCCAAATGAGGCCACCGGCTGGGGGACCACCCAGGCATAAATGGAGTCGCGCACCTCGATCAAGCAGTTGTCGGTGACTTTGTAGCGGAACCACTGGCTGCTCGCTGGTGAAACCGTCCAAGTACTACCTGAAGGGCCGCCGCCGAGCCACTGAATGCTGCGCGTTCCGCGTCCGCCAGAGGCCACTGCCTCGAGCGTCACCGCGTCGCCGGGGCACAAGAACAAGGTGTCAGACTCCGTGCGCAAGGAGTCGTACGGATCCACATAGATGGTGATGCTGTCGGTGCGCGGAGCGGTGCTGCACTCGTCCCAACTGAGGTAGCGGTACGTAGTGGTTTGAGCCGGCGCTACCGCGGCGAGTAGGGTTTGCGTAGAATCATGTTCCCAGTAGCCCCATCGAACGCCTTCACCCCCCGTCAAAGTGGCCCGAAGGACTGCACTTGAACCCGGACAGGCAAGGGTATCGTTGCCCTGATCGAGAGTGATCAACGCTTGGTGGGGTACTCGGTCACGCAACCAAATATCTACAGAATCTGCAGGATACACGGCACAATCCGAGGATACCGGGAGCATTCGAACCCTCAATAACTCGGGCACCTCAATGATTCCGTCGTCAATGGGCTCAAACCAAAGGGTGTCGGTGGTTTGACCGGGCAACAGGGTGAGCGACGAAGGGAGTGCAGATGCGAAATCAGCGGCACCAGCGGTTCCGACATACTGAAACTGAGCGGTAAGGGTATCGCTGGTCGCCCCTGCACGCTGAAAGAGCAGGTAGCTGCGGGCACAGCCCTCGACCATTACTGAATCGGTAAAAGAGGCACCTGAGTTGGTGGTTGGCGCAAGCGATATGGTAGGCACCAAGAAACTCCGAGCTCCGAGGAAGACTGCGGAATTCAAGGCTCCGTCACTCACGTCTGAAATCATGAGCTTAATCGTGTACGGTACGCCGCATTTGACACCTGCTTTTGCGGTAAATACGTCGGTGAAGCCTTCAAGATTTACAATGCTAGAACCGCCGGAATTCGCGTTGTAGTACGCCGCATGCGCAACATAGTTAGGGTTAGCGCTCAAACAATTACTAGCCGGATACGATCCCGACGGGAAGCCCTGGTTGATCGTATTTACAGCTACCGGAACGGTGGTTCCGGGAATCACTGCTAGGTTGACAGTGTCGATGCGTAGGCTTCCGTTGGCATGGTACATCGGGGCCCCATTGATACCTGGACCGATGAGGAAGAATCCAAACACATCGTTGAAGTTTGAGCAGGTGTATCCTGAATATTCTTTGGATCCGAAAATGTAGTCAAACTTCACGCTGTCTCCATTCGCCAAGAAGTTGAATTGGATGGACGCGCGGTCGTACTGATTGGAATTCGTCGACCCGATGGCATTGAGCACCGTTCCAAGGTTGGCGCTTGGAGTTTGCGTAGGATAGGTGGTGAAGTTCCCGCTCTGCCCGGGAACTACGTCGATCGCGTCGGTGGTCACCATCACGATTCCGCTATCCAGTCCAAAGCCGGGGTTGGTACACGTGAACTTGCCCAACTGAACCGAATTAGGTTGACTGATTGGAAGTCCGAACTGATTCAGAGGCGAGTACACAAATAGATTTGGCCCCACCAACACGTTCTGAACCAGCCACATGGGATTGTTTCGCGGCGCAGTCGAATTCACCACAATATTTTGAGCACCGGATGTGAATCCGAGTACTAGGGCGAGTAACAGAGCGAGATTTCGCATGGTTTAAGCACGAAAGATACAAAGGGTTGGCCGAGTGGATTGTACCTTCGAGTTATGATTGATTCGTACGTATCCCAGCACCGTCAGCGCTTTCTTGACGAACTCTTTACGCTTTTGCGCCTACCAAGTATTTCAGCAGATCCTGCCTACAAAGATTCGGTGCTTGCCACGGCCGATGCCGTCGCCGACTTTTTGACCAAAGCCGGAGCCCAAAACGTCGAAGTCTGCGCCACACCCGGTTATCCGGTGGTCTATGGCGAGTACCTCGTCGATCCCTCGCGCCCCACCGTACTGGTCTACGGCCACTACGACGTACAGCCTGCAGATCCCTTGAATTTGTGGACAACTCCAGCCTTTGAGCCCGAAATTCGCACCACTCCCATTCACCCCAACGGAGCCATTTTTGCCCGCGGCGCCTGCGACGACAAGGGTCAGTTCTTTATGCACATCAAGGCTTTTGAGGCCATGGTTGCCCAAGGCAACGTGCCCTGCAACATGAAGTTCATGATTGAAGGCGAAGAAGAGGTGGGCTCGAACAACCTCGAGTGGTTTGTCAAGCGCAACCACGAGCGCCTCGCGTGCGACGTAATTCTTATTTCAGACACCGGAATCATCGCTCCGGGCGTTCCCTCAATTTCGGTGGGCCTGCGCGGTCTGTCGTACGTCGAGGTCGAAGTGACGGGGCCTAACCGCGACCTGCACTCTGGTATTTACGGCGGAGCCGTGGCCAACCCGATCAACATCCTCACCGAAATGATCGCATCGCTGCACGACCAAGACAACCGGATTACGATTCCGGGATTCTACGACAAGGTGCAGGTTTTGAGCGACGCGCAGCGTTCCGACCTCAACAAGGCCCCATTCAGCCTTGAGGAGTACAAAGCAGCCCTTGACCTCAGCGACGTACACGGCGAAACCGGGTACACCACCATTGAGCGCACCGGCATTCGTCCGACGCTCGATGTCAACGGAATTTGGGGTGGGTACACGGGCGAGGGCGCCAAAACCGTCATCGCCTCAAAGGCCTACGCCAAGATTTCGATGCGCTTGGTTCCAGACCAAGACCCCGACGAAATCACCGAGCTGTTCGCAAAGCACTTCGCCAGCATTGCCCCAGCAAGTGTGAAGGTCGAAGTTCGTCCCCACCACGGTGGCCACCCCTACGTCTGCCCTACCGACCACCCGGGCTACCGCGCTGCACACAAAGCAATGGCAGAGACCTACGGGCGCGAGCCAATTCCGACGCGCGACGGCGGATCAATTCCCATCGTGGCATTGTTCGAGCGTGAGCTTGGCGTGAAGTCGATTTTGATGGGCTTTGGCCTCGACAGCGACGCGATTCACTCACCCAACGAGCACTACGGCCTGGACAACTACTTTCAGGGAATACGCACCATTCCGCGCTTTTACCTGCACTACGCCGAAGAGGCCCGCAGCTAACACCGCTGCGTTAACGCAAAAAGGCGCCCCAAGGGGCGCCTTTTTTATTCCATTTGGATTTACCCAAAGTATACGCGGTGCACTCGGTACATCAAGGCGGTCACGTCGCGAAGTTCCATGAGCAACTTGGACTGAAGACGCGCTTGGCGCGTTGAGATTTCACCTTGGCGGTAGTGCTGCAGCGCCCAATCAATTGCGCGCTGAATATCCTGAAGGATTCTACGCTTCGCCGCAAGGAGTTCCGCATGGGGTTCGCCGGTACCCGTCTCAAGGGCCTGTACAATTCGTGCACTGTAGGCTGAAAACAGGGTAATGGCCTCAGCATACGCGAGCAAGAATGTGCCGTGCGGGCGCTCATGGAGGTTCATGAGGTGGTCGTACTGGGCATTGACGAGTGATTGTGCCGACTCAGACATATCTGACACGTAGTCAAATGCGAGCAAGTGCGAACGAAAGGCAGCGGTTCCATCCCCCTTAAAGTCCTTCAGAATGCGCACCATACGAAGCTCAAGGGATTCCTGTCTCTTGAGCAGCAACTTCATCTCTCGGCGTAGGCGCGCCGTGGTGCGCTTTTGGTTACCCGCGAGTGCCTCTGAAGCCATTACCACTACATCTGCTGTACGGTGAAGGTCCGAAGCCATAAGTCGACGGCTCTGCTCCATTGGGGCGTCCGAATTCGCGAGGCGATCGACCACATCATCAAGAAGGTTCTCGGCCTTCATCTGCTCGGCAAATCCCATGTGGCTACGCACCACAAGTCCGAGGGCAAACACTGTCAAAATGAGTGCGGCGATGAATTCACCGTAGTAGATAAAGGCTGCAAAAATGGCAGAGGTAACAAAGGCAATCACTGCGGTGAGCAGCCATCCACCGATCACATTGACGACCCCGGCAACACGGTACACTGCCGACTCTTTGCCCCACGCACGGTCGGCTAGTGACGAGCCCATTCCCACCATAAAGACCACAAAAGTCGTGCTCAACGGAAGCCCCAAACTCGTCGCATAGGCGATTAACGTAGAGGCCACCATGAGGTCCACACTGGCGCGCAGAAAGTCAAAGGCTTGCGCATCACGAGGGTTGGCAGGTATGTCTTGAGCAAAGCGACTGTCGGTCCATGTAGCCATGCGCCGCGAAACGAGAAAGGATGCCAGGCTGCCTAAGTATACAAAAAACTGCGTGAGACTTCGGCTCACGGTATTGGGCTTGAACTTCTCGGACCCTTCGCCCTGGCGAGCCAAGCCAATTTGGGTTTCGCTCACCTTGCGTGCCTTTGCGCTCAGCCAAAGCGTGGCAATCATTACGAGTCCGGCAAGCAGCAAGAGAATGAAGGGGGCAGAAACCTGCTCTGCCATTGCGTCCATGCTGTAGGTTCGGGGGTCAAATCCCACCGAGTGGTAGAGTTGGTAGGCCTGAAATGCGGCGACTGAAACTCCAATGAAGTTGACCAAATCGTTTCCGGCAAAGGCCATGGCCAGCGAAAAGGTTCCGAGAAGCACGACGTAGCGCAACGGGTTAATTCCGCGCATGACTGCAACCTGTCCGAGTACCGAAAACAGGATAAGAAGGACCGCCAACGACTGGTTTTGGTGGCTCAAGAGCCAAGATCCGTAGGGACCTCCCATTAGCACGCTTCCCTTCAAACCTTTAAAAATGAGGAAATTCACAATTAAGGTAGTCGCGATTCCGGTAAATATTCCGCCAGCCAAGCGCAAACCGCGCTCAAGTCGGTAGGTCACAATCATTCGGGTCAGCCACTGAACGAAGAGGCCGCCGACAAACGCGACTCCGACCGAAGAGAAGATGCCCGAAATAATGCGAAGCGTGCTGTCCACGTTGAGGTAGTCGCCAAAGCTCAACGGATCGAGTCCCCGCTCGATGGATGTGAGAAAACCGATGGCGGTTCCGGCACCAAAAAGTTCAAAGACCAGCGAAACCGTGGTCGACGTCGGAAAGCCCAAACTGTTGTAGATATCCAACAAAATGACGTCGGTGAGCATGACGGCCACAAACAAAAACATGAGGCTGTGAAAGGTGAAGTAGCCGGGATCGAACACCCCTTTGCGGGCGACTTCCATCATTCCGCTTGAAAACATGGTTCCGAGAAGTACGCCAAAACTGGCAACCGCGAGTATCACGCGAAAGCTAGCCGCCCGAGATCCAATGGCGGAATTCATAAAATTGACTGCGTCGTTGCTCACGCCGACCACCAAGTCGAGCACCGCCAAAGCCATAAGTAGGACAACGAGAAGAAAATAGGGATCCATAGGGGGCAAAGGTACCGGTTGTTGGGAGCGGCAAATGTTACGACGAGGTTAAAAATACGCCGTGGCCCGGTCAGCTGGCTACCTTAGTGGGATGAATCGATTGAAGCATTCTGCGAGCCTCTACCTTCAGCAGCACGCCGACCAGCCCGTGCACTGGAACGAATGGGGCAACGAAGCGCTTGAGGGCGCTGCCGCTAAGGGACAGTGGCTTTTGGTGTCGATTGGGTATTCCACGTGCCATTGGTGCCATGTGATGGCGCACGAAGTATTTGAAGATTCTGAGGTCGCCGCCTACCTCAACACCCACTTTACCAGCATTAAAGTGGATCGCGAGGAGCGCACCGACCTCGACCACGCATACATGGCGGCATCGCTGGCTATGACCGGGCAAGGCGGATGGCCACTCAACGCAGTGTGCTTGCCCGACGGGCGACCCGTTTGGACCTGTACCTACCTGCCCAAAGAGCGGTTCCTTCAGGCCTTGGTGGAACTGAACGCGCTGAAGCAAACCCATTCGCTGCGCGCCGAAGACTACGCCGAAGAAGTGCGCCAGGCCATTCAGGGGGCCCATCGGGATCTGGATCATTCGGCTGCGCTAGACCGTTCGTCGGTTCGCCAGCAAATCCCCTCTACGTGGGACGCGTTTTGGGGTGGATTTCGCGGCGCCCCCAAGTTCCCATTGTCCAGCACGTGGTCTGCGGTGTGGCGCTGGAGCTTGCTTCAGGATTGGCCTGAAGGCCGCGCGCACGTGCTGCGGACCGTGAACACCATTGCTGTTTCGGGCACCTACGACGTTGTTCGGGGCGGAATCCCGCGCTACAGTACGGACGGAGCGTGGGTGGTTCCGCACTTTGAAAAAATGCTGTACGACAGCGCGCAGTTTGCCTCGTTATGTGCCGCCGTCGACAGTCCTTTGGCCCGGACCTGCCTCGAGGAAACCTTAGAATTTATGGAGCGCGACCTCTTGAGGCCGGATGGACTTTTTTCGGCCGCACTCGACGCCGACCACCCCGAAGGAGAGGGACGCCACAGCACCTGGACCGACGCTGAACTCGACGAGGCGTTGGGCCGCACGGACGCCGAAGTCTGGCGCGAACACCTCGTGCGCGAAAGCCGCGTACACGAAGGGGGCTGGGTCCTCGCATTCGGGCCTGCAGGCGGAACTGATCCGCGCCACCTATCTGGATTTGCCGCACTGCGCGCTGCGGGTCTGCGCCGCCCCCTGCCTACCCGAGACCCTAAGAGCATTATGGGCTGGAACGCCCTTGCCGTAACCGCCTTTGCCGACGGAGCCCAACTCAGCGGCCAACCCTCAGACATTGAACGCCTTCGGCGACTCGCTTCGGCGCACGCAGAAACCTTTGGCAGCGGCAGCGTTCACGTCCACTACCCCGACGGCCGCACTTCTGGCCCCGCATTTCTCGACGACGTGGCGTACAGCGTGCACATGGCCATTCGCTGCGGTCAAGTTTTGCTCGATCCCTTGTGGATTGCGACGGCCTCGCGCTGGTTTGAGCGCAGTATCACCGATTTTTTTCGCGGCGGAACCGCGTGCTACGCACTGGAAACGCCTGACGCGGCCGCTTTTGCCACTGCACTCGGTTGGGACGACGATGTGTTGCCGAATCCCCGAGCCGTGTGGGCCGAATGTGGTTTGATCCTTGGCCACCTGCTCGGACGGCAGGAATGGGTTGACTGGTCTACCCAGATGCTGCGCCAGGGACTTGAAATGTCCCGCAGTACTCCCTCGCGGCACTGCTCGTGGTTGGCCCTTTCAGAACTCACCGGACCCGAAACCGAGCACTGGCTCATTGCCCCCGGAGGCCCTCTGGGCCCTAGACCGATTGCGGCTTCGCCCCTGTGGGGGCCTATGGAGCACGAAGCATCCGTTTATGCCCAGCTCTGCCGAATGGACGCGTGTACTTTGGTCGCTGCAACTTCAAACGAATTCAACAATGGCACCAATCCATTCAAATCCCGACAATAAATGCCCCTGGTGCCTCGGCGACCCCCTCATGGAAGCCTACCACGACCGCGAGTGGGGCGTCCCAGTAACCACTGACCACGGAATGTTTGAGCACCTCGTGCTCGAAGGCTTTCAGTCAGGCCTCTCCTGGCGTACCGTGCTGCACAAGCGCGAAGCGTTTCACGCCGCGCTGCACGGATTTAATGCAGAATCACTTTTAAGCTTTACAGAGGCCGAGCGCGAAGCGTTTTTGGCCAACCCTCTGGTCATTCGCAACCGCTTGAAGTTGGACGCGGCCCTGCACAATGCCCGTACGTTGGTCGCATTTCGCGACCGCCACGGGAAGGGTTTTGCTGGCTACCTCTGGGACTTTGTGGGCGGAACCCCACTCGACGGAGCGCGCGAAGGGTCCTGGCCTGCGACCTCCAAGGAATCGGACGAGTTGTCCAAGGCATTGAAGTCCGAGGGATTCAAATTCATTGGGTCCACCACCCTGTACGCACACATGCAGGCGACCGGACTAATCAACGACCACTGGATGAGCTGCCCCCGCTACCGCGAGGTCAAAGCGCTTGCCCAAACATTTTGAGGTAGCGGGGTTCCCAGGTGGAAAGGTTTTCGGACGCCGTTGCCCTAAGAGCTCCCGCAAGGGCGTGCCGCGCTCGGGCGTAGCGCACCCCACTGTCCTGCAGCTTTGGCCAGTGCTCGAGTACCTTTTCGACTCCGTCTCCCCCGGCGAGGGCCGCGGGACGCTCCGCCCACGTGGGTTCTATGACCTCCGGTAGGTCATCAGATGACCGTACGCCGTCAGGGTGAAACCATGCCGAATACACCTCGCTTCGGCGCGCGTCCATGGCTGACCAAATTGGCAGTTCAGACGGAACCGCCTCCCGAACCGCTTCGGCGATGAGTTCAAGTGAATCGACTCCGTAGCAGGGAATGCCCCAGGGCAAGGCTAAGCCCTTTGCTGCAGCCAACCCGATGCGAAGCCCGGTGTAGGATCCAGGACCTTGGGCCGCGGCTATTCCCGAAAGGTCGCGAACGCGCAGACCTGCGTCAGATAGCGCATTCTGAATCATGGGATTCAAGGCCTCGGCGTGGCGGTAGCCTTTGGGGTCTAGTTCCTCGTGCTCTGCTACCACCACCCCATCGATAGCCACCGCAACACTGCAGAGCCTTGTCGAGGTTTCAATAAGCAGCAGTGCGGACATTACTCGCCTTTGCTGCGCTCCACGACGTCGCCGTCCTCGAGCTTGCGCGAAACCGCATCAAACGGACCGCGCACGACTTCTTCGCCACCCTTAAGGCCTGTGACAACCTGAATGTAGTCCTCATCTTGGATTCCGGTAGTGACGCGCACTTGACGCACCTTGCCCTCGTCCCACACAAACACCACTTCAACGGGGTCAGTCTGGGTCGAATCACTGCGCAGTGCCACCGCCTCAACGGGCACTGATGGAACTCCTTTTTCGACCTTGGTTCGCACGTCAACCGTAGCCGTCATTCCGCTGCGAAGGGGCTGCTCACCGTATTCTTTCACCAGTGAAGCGTAGCTCGCCGGATCCACCTCAAGGGTCACTTTAAAGTTGGTCACTTGATTGACCCCCGCCGCCGCATTGACATTGGCCGCATTGCGGACTTCGGTAACCACGGCCTTGAACTTATGGCCCAAAAAGGCGTCGACCTTGACGTCTGCGGAATCGCCTACGTTAATGCGTACGATGTCGTTCTCGTTAACGTCCACCACGACCTCCATGCGCCGCAGGTCTGAAATCCGCATGAGGTCGGTACCTGCCATTTGTGCAGTCCCCACGACGCGCTCGCCCAACTCGACGTTAAGACCGGTCACGGTTCCGTCCATCGGAGCAATCAGCGACGTGCGCTTTAAGTTGTCACGTGCCTCTTTAAGTGAATTTTCGGCGGACTTCACCTGGAATTCCGCAGACTTCACGGCCAATTCAGCGACCTGAAACGCGCGCTGTGCAGCTTCCCATTCGGCCTTTGACAGAACGTTTTGGTTATAGAGCCCCTGGTTGCGCTGGTAGGCTGCGGTTACTTCGACCAACTGTGCCTTAGCCTGCATAAGGCCAGACTTTGACTGATTGACCAGCGCCTCGGTGCGGCCTACGGCAGACTGGTAGAGGTCCGGATTAATGCGCGCAAGAAGCTGACCCCGTCGAACAGACTGACCCTCGACGACGGCCAGTTCAATGATTTCACCGCTTACCTCAGGAGAAATTTTCACCTCGACCGCTGGTTGAATGCGGCCTGAAGCGCTGACTGTTTCAACGATGCTTCGCGACTCAACCTTGGTGAGCTCTACCGAGATCACATCTTCAGACTGTCCCCACCAACCTTGCTTTTTGCCGACGACTCCGACGACCAGCGCCAATGCGGCCGCGCCGCCAATCCACCAAATTCGTTGCTTCTTGTTCATAGTTCAAGGGGATTATTGAGGTAGAACTCTACCACGTAGTTTTTAAATTGACTGTCGTACAGCGCACGGACGCGGTTGGACGCCGCCGCCAAGTAGTTGTTTTTTAAGGACACGAAGTCGTACACGTTGAGCCCGCCTTGATCAAAGCGGATTTGGGCATCTTGGTAGGCGCGTTCCGCAGCGCGTTCAGTCGCCAAACTGGCGTCGTACTGCTTCCAGGCCGCAGCTGCGTCGGCGTGAGCGCGCTCAATATTTTGGCGGTACGTGTCGCGTTGCTGCATCACCTGAAGCTCCGCATTTTCTTCAGCAAGCTGTGCGCGCTTCACCGCATTTGCGATTCGGAACCCATTGAACAGCGGCACCGTAAGGTTTAATCCGACAAACTGACGCACGTTTTCGCGCAGCTGGTCTTCAAAGGTAAACTCCCCGAAACTCGGCGTGTTCACGAGCGTATACACCGGAATCTGATCCGCTCCATCCAACCAGAATCCGACGGGAAGAACCTGGGGAGTGGTTCCGAGGTACTTCTGGGCACGGTCCGAATAGCTGGTCGAAAACTGGCCAGAAACCGAAAGTGTGGGTATGCGCGCGCCCTGAGCACGCTTGACCGCGTAGTGGCTCGCCATGAGCTGGTGCTCCGCAGCGCGCACCGCAGGCTGCTTGGCTACCGATGCCGTGAAAATGGCCTGAGGACTGAGCGCCATTACCGCGCTCGGGGCGGTCGGCAAATTCTCGGGTCGTTGCAGAACAAGATCCTGATCTCCACTCAATCCTAGAAGCTGCTTGAGTACCAACTCTGCAAACTGAAGCTGATTTTCAGAAGCCACGACGCGCTGCGCATCCACCGCCCACTGGGCCTCGACAGAGAGGTATTCATTGGGGGCAATGGCACCTGCATTCAAAAGTTTTTGGCTCCGTTCCTTTTGGCGCTCTGAAGTCGTGAGCTGCTCTTGGGCAATCCGAAGTGATTCGTCTGCGAGAAGCACAGCCAAAAATTGCGACGCCGTATTCAAAGCCACCGCATTGCGGGCATCGTCGAGCTGGGCGGCGGCAAGTGCCACCTGAACTTGGCTTTGGCGAAACGCGTTCCACGTTTGAAATCCATCAAATAGGGTCCACTGCGCCGAAACGGAACCACTTGCAGTAGACAAATTATTTCGATTGACCTCATTGGTTACCGGGTCAATGCTTAGACCCGAGTTCCAAAAGTTACCGGCACCCGCATTTACGGACGGAAGCAGTCCGCCAAAATTGGCTAAGCGGTCGGACTCAGCTGCCTTGACGTTATTGGCCGCCTGACGAACGCTAAACTGGTATTCAAGTGCCTGATTGACACAATCTTGAAGCGTCCATGATTCACGATCTGTGCTAGATTGTGCATAAAGATTTGCTCCGCCAATCCAAAGATTGAGGGTCGCAACGATGAGGGTGTTCAAGCGCATGCCCGGAATTTTGCAAATACCGTGCAAAATAACCCTAAAGGGTGGCAGATTTCTTTTTTTGGCTTCGGTACCATGCAATTCCCACTGCAGCCATGATGATGTAGGGAAACGCCATGAGGTACAAAATTCCGGAATTTAGGCCAGCGGCCTCGGTTGAACCGGCGGCTTGACCTGATTCCGCCGTCGCTTTGCACATCGCGCACTGAGCCCACGTCGAAAAAGACATGAGCAAAGCGAGTGCGACCATCACAACTTTTCTCATTGCGGGTAGTAAGGAGCCATAAAAAGGTAAACAAGCACGCCCGTAATGGCCACGTACAACCACACGGGGAACGTCCACTTGACCCACTTCTTGTGCGCAGCAATCTGGTTATTCAGGGCCCGGTAGATACTGAACATCGCCATGGGTAGCACCGGAACACTAAGCACAATGTGGCTAATTAAAATGAAAAAGTACAGGGGTCGAATCCATCCTTCGCCGCCAAACTTCGCGTCCGGATTCGATAGGTGGCTCACCACGTAGCTCACGAGAAAAACTGCAGACAGCGTAAACGCTGACAAATTGGCAAATCGGTGCGCAGCTACGTTTTTGGTTTTGATCATTCCGAACCCGACAAGCAAAAGAACTGCGGTCGACCCGTTCAAAATGGCATGAAAGAAGGGAAGGCTTCGCACATTGGCATTGCCCCACTGAATCTTCCAATCCTCAGGCAGTAAAAAAAGCAAAGCCACCGCAATGGGGACCACCACAGACAACCCCACGATTAGGGGTACAAAAACGCGGTCACGCGGGTGATTGGCTGTGCTCATTTGCCCATTTTTTGCTGGCGGTACTCTTTCACTAAAACACGCAAGTCCTCGACTAGTTCATCTACTTGAACCGGTTGCGACACATCGTAGGCTCCGAGAATTTGGTTTTGATCGTCCATTCGCGTGCGAATATCTCCGTTCCAATCGACAATCACTGCGGACTGCGAGTGGGTGTAGCCCCCCTCGGCAGCCGAATCCTTCATGGCCGTTAAAAAGTAGGCCTGTGCGAGCTGGTAAATGGTCACGCGATCGCCGGTGATGAAGTGCCACTTTTGACTTCCGCCCACGTCAAATCGCTGCTTGTATGCCTCGAGAACAGGCGGAGTATCTGTTTCGGGATCAATACTGTAGCTTACAAATACTACATCCTTAAACGCGTACATGCGGTCGTGGGCCTGCTTCAAGTGAAAGTTCATCGCAGGGCAGATGGTGGGGCAGCTTGAAAAAAAGAAGCTTACCACGGCAATTTTACCATCTAAACTATCTGCAGTCCATGGCTGGCCAGTGGACTGGGTCAATTCAAAATCTCTGAGCGGATGCCCTTTGGCGGTTGGTCCCTGACCGATGTTTTCGAGTGAACGAAAATTCACAGCTCCGCTGATAAGCAAAGAGCCCAAGTACATGGAAACCGGCAGCAAGAGCAGTGCCGCCAAGATCAGTTTTTTGGCGACGGGGTTTGCCATATTAGTATCCAAACACCTTAACGCCCTCGTAAAGGGTAATGAAGGTGAGGTACGGAATCAGAATCAATGCAGGCAAGTAGATGGAGGTACGAAACGTCGAATCCTCATACTTAAGGTGCATGAAGTACTGAACGATGTACCCCGCCTTAACCAACGTAAGTCCGATAAAGATCAGATTGAGGATGCTAGTCCCAGCGACCTCGTGAAGAAGCATTGAGGGCTTAATGATACCCAAGGCAACCTCAACACCTGTAATGATGAGCAGGAGCCAAAATATGTTCCAGATCCAACGGGTTCCTGAGGGAGAATGTGCGTCTGCCATGATTACACGAGGTAAAAGAAGGTGAATACAAAGACCCAAACAAGGTCGACAAAGTGCCAGTAGAGTCCCACTTTTTCAACCATGAGGTAGCTTTTGCGACGCTCATAGGTCCCCAGGAGAACGTTGTAGAATACGATGATGTTCAAAATCACGCCCGAGAATACGTGGAATCCGTGGAAACCCGTGATGAAGAAAAAGAAGTTGGCAAACTGCTTTTGACCGTACTCGTTGCGCTTCATGTTGGCACCCTGAACCACCTCTGCACTACTCAAAGCCGCTACTGACTCTGCTCGAGACAACTGCTCGTGTCCTTTACCGGGAGATTGAAGGACCACTTCACCATTTGCGACAAACGCTTGCTGGACTTCAGTCATGGTGAAGGTCTCCAAGTGGTTCGAAGCATGTCCCGCTTCTCCGTACACCAGCTGGCTCAGCGAAAGTACTTCGCCTGTTTCGGCCTCGGCAACTTTAAGTACCCGACCGTCAGCTAATTCGATGGCCCCTTTGTCCCCAACAATAAAGTGGTACCACTCCCATGCTTGTGAGCCCAAGAAGATGAATCCGCCCACGATAGTGGCAATCATCCACCAGCCAACTGCGCCTTGCTTGCGCTCATGGCCAGCATTCACTGCCAGTACCATCGTCACTGACGACATGATCAGAATAAACGTCATCAAGGCAACGTACAGAAGCGGTTGCTCTCCTGAGATCCCGGGGAAGTGCGTAAAGACGTCCTCGGCAATTGGCCACGTCTTTTCGTTGGCAAATCGCATAAAGCCGTACGCGGTCAAGAAGCCCGAGAATGTAAGGGCGTCAGAGATGAGGAAGTACCACATCATCATTTTGCCGTATTCGGCTTTCATCGGCTCGTTGCCTCCGGACCAAGTTCCTGTCGCAGCTGGTTGTGCCATGTAGTTAGGGGATTGTCAGTTTTGGGGTCGTGCAAAATTAACGCAGGATGAGCAAAAACCCGAGCAGGTACAGCCAAAGAAATCCGAGGAAGTGCCAAAATTGGGCTCCGAGGGTAAAGCGTAGAACCTTTGCACCGGTGTAGTAGCCTTTTGAAGTACGAACGAGCATGAGGCCAAGGACCAAAATACCCGCGAGTACGTGCAGCCAGTGAAACCAAGTGATTACATACAGCCAGCTCGCCTCGGGCTTGCTACCCTCACCCGTGAAGTAGATCTTTTGATCAATGAGATTGGCCCATCCAAGCACTTGAAAAACAGCGAATAGCACTCCTAGAAGGAGCACCATTGCAACCATTGACGTCGGCTTGGTTTCGACTGAAATTTGCTTCTGCGCACGCTGAAGTAGGATGCTCGAAAGCACTACAGCGGCCGTGCTTAAGTAAAACCAAATAGGAAGCTCTATTGTCTGCCAATTGTTCGCGGCCACTAGCGAGGAGCGAGCAACAACGTAACCAGAAGTAAGGCCAGCGAAGGCCATGCCGATGCTCGCGAGCCCGAGGTACAGTAGGGGTCGTGATGCTTTTTGTTGGGGAGTGAGTTCCATAATCTTACTGAATGAACCGATCTACCACCCATAAAGTTTGCACAAGGGGCAAGTAGCGGATGGTACTAAACATGAGTGCGCGCGCTGAGGTATCGTCCGCGCGGCGGAAGTGCTGGACGGCGTGGTACATCACGTCAAGCCCTAGGACGCCCGTGGCGATGGATGCCCAAAGCGAAGTGGTGAGGGTACCGGCCAGCCCAAATGCGGGCAGCAGTGATATGAGTACCATCCACAACGTGTAGAAAACCGTCATTCGGGTAGCTAGTCGATCCTTCGTGCGGTTGGGAAGTAAGTAGTACCCCGCCTTGGCGTAGTCGTCGTAGGCGAGCCACGCGATTGCCCAGAAGTGCGGAAACTGCCACACAAACTGGTAGGCAAATAGGACTCCGGGCTCGATGCCAAACGACCCCGTAGCCGCAACCCAGCCGAGCATGAAGGGAATGGCGCCAGGAATGGCTCCGACCAGCACAGCCCATGGCGACTTGGCCTTGAGCGGCGTGTAAATGAGGACGTACAGAAGCAGGCTCAGTGCACCAAAGCCCGCTGTTTTAAGGTTGAGGAGTGCGAGTGCAGCGATACCAGAGATTCCGAACGCAAACGCCCAGATCAAGGCACGGGTTCGGGTCATGCGCCCAGACGGAAGCGGTCGATTTTGGGTACGGCCCATGACTGCGTCCTGTTCAACCTCCCAGACCTGATTGAAGGCGTTGCTCGCGCCTACTACTGCAAAACCACCAAGGGTGAGCAGGATGAGCTCAATCCACTGTACCTGAGGAGCGCCGAGCAGATAGCCCGCCACAGCAGAGATCACGACCGAAAAGGCCAGGCGAAATTTGAGCAATAGCCCGAGGTCACGCATCCCCGCAAAGATACGGGGCAGCGCAGGCAAGGAAGGGCGGATTCAGCAAGTTTTCTTTGTTGTATTGCAGGGGCTCACCGCGGCGAAATCCGAGTTCTTGGTGCGGCACGAGCTCGTAGAGCTCCATTCCTGCCGCGCGAAGCACGGCATGGCCGGCAGCGGTGTCCCATTCCATAGTCGGAGCTGCGCGCGGGTATGCGTGCGCACGACCCTCTGCGACTAGTCCGATTTTGAGGGAAGAGCCCATACTTACGCGCTCAATACTGCCGTGCGACGCCTCCCATCGGGCGATAAGCGCCTCAGTCTCAGGATTGGCATGCGAACGACTGGCAACTACGGTTACGGTTTCGGGTAAGCGCGCCGGAAGCTGCTGAGCGTGGGCCCATAGTTCATCCCACGTAACGCGCACCATGGACTTGCGGGCGCCGAGTCCCGCTCCGCCCACGTACAACCAGCCAAGTACGGGGGCATACACGATTCCAAAAATGGGTGCACCGTGGCGAACCAAAGCGACGTTCACGGTGAATTCACCGTTGCGCTTGATGAATTCCTTGGTGCCGTCAAGCGGGTCGACCACCCAAAACGTGTCCCAAGCACTGCGTTCTGAATAAGGGATGCTCCTACCCTCTTCGCTGAGTACCGGGAATCCGGCCGCCGAGAGCACTGGATCGAGAATGGCGTGCGCGGCGTGGTCTGCCGCAGTCACCGGGCTGTTGTCAGACTTCACTTCGACATTCATGTCCTTGTGACCCTCGTAGACTTCGAGAATGGCGTCCGCAGCGCGGTAGCAGGCTTCGAGGACCGCCGGCCCCCAAGAATTAAATTCTGACATGGTGGTGCAATAAAAAACCCCGGGAGACCCGGGGTTGTGTTTAAGGGTGCGCGACTACTGAAGTCGGGCGTTGATCGGCAGCGTGTAGCTCATTTTTACCGGACGACCACCCACCTTCGCAGGGGACATCTTTGGCATCATGCGCACGACACGAATCGCTTCTTCATCCAGGAGCTTATCTACTCCACGGTCAACTTTGACGTTGGTCACCTTGCCGTCTTTGTCGATGACAAACGAAACCCATACTTTACCTTGAATACCCATTTGCTTGGCCATCTCTGGGAACTCGAAGTTCTTACCAATAAACTGGCGCGCCTTGAGGTTGAAGCAGTTGAATCGCTCGTCTTCGGTAGGCAGGTTTTCACAGCCCGGGAATACAGGACGGTTTTCAACGTTCACGAAGCTGAATACCTCGTCATCCGTACTCACTTCTAAAATGTCGATTGCGGCATCATCGTCAATTTCAGTTGAGATTAGATCAATCTCTACGATGTCAATCTTGTCATCCACAATCTTGAACTCCAACGTCGGCGCGGGGGGCGGCGGAGGGGGTGGCGGAGTGTTGCGGTTCGTGACGATCATTTCTTCGTCCTCTAAAACGCCCTCAAGTGTACCCAAATCCATTGGACCTGTTTCGTACGTCCTCCATTCAAAAGCCATCCAGGTGACGCCAAGGGCGATCACGAGACCAAGCTGCAGAAAAAGGCCCTTGCGAGCGTCGAGGTCTGCACCAAAATTTTTACGCGGGTTCATACTACGTCGTGTTTGGGGTTAAAGATACGCTTTCTAAGGAATCGAGCAAGAAGCATGCCTACCGCGATGCCAGCGGTATTCGCACCGACATCGGACCACGAAAACATACGGCCCTCGGCGACAATGGGTTGCAGAAATTCAACGGCTAATCCGTACAAGAAACTTAACAAAAACACCTTCCAAGGTCCCGCCTGGGAACGGCTGTATAGCATTAAGGGAAACGCGATTCCGGCATAGGCAGCAAAGTGCAAGACCACGTCGCGAAGCATGCGAAAGATTCCAGGCAACTCCACACTAGGCTGCAGCGAGTAAAAAAGGACAATGCCCGCCCAAAGAAGGGCGAGCATTAGCCAAAACCAGCGCTGCTGGAGTATTTTTTGCACAAAAAGGCGGATTATGCGCCGACCAACGCGCGGTAAGCATCTACATCGAGTAGCGCCTCAACGTCTGCAACTGAGGCCACTTTGATGCGCACCATCCAGCCTGCGCCGTAGGGATCAGTGTTGACTAAGTCGGGCTGTCCGTCGATGTCCGAATTGACTTCTACAATCTCTCCGGCCACAGGCAGGTAGAGGTCGCTCACCGTCTTTACGGCTTCAACGGATCCGAATACCTCTTCGGCAGCGAGGGTCTCGCCTTCAGTCGGGATGTCGACGAATACGATGTCTCCCAATTCTCCTTGGGCAAAATCTGTGATGCCAACGGTGGCGATGTCGCCGTCCAGGCGAATCCACTCGTGGTCTTTGGTGTAGCGTACGTTGCTTGGAAATTCCATAGCGCAAATATAGGAAGTCGCAGGCTCGAATTATCCGCCCAGATTTAGGCGCAGGGCAATACCACTTTGCCACTGGTTGGTGGGGAACGCCTGCGAAGTTTTGAACGAACTGACCGTTTGGTCGTAGTAGAACTGGGTCGTCAGGCGGCGACTCATGCGGTAGTCGGCGGTCAACTTGATTGTGGTCCGTGTTTGGCCGGCGGTTGCTTGATTGAAATCCTCCAGAATTCGGCGAATTACCGTTTGGTTGTCACTGAATTTGACGTCGAGCTTGAGTTCGAGGTTGGACTTAATGGTCCGTGGAATTCCGCCATTCTCCACAATGCGGAACTGCACATCCTTGACGATGTAGCCGACGCCCACCGTGACGTCCTTGGACTTGCTCTCTGTGAGTTGGTTGTTGGCCATACTGAGGTTGAGCTGGCGGGTCATGCCGTAGTTCAGCTTAAATGTAGCGTTGGTCTTGGTGCGCAGGTCGACTCCGAGCAGCGGCGACATGGATTCGGTAACCGAAATCTGGCCTACTTGGCGGTCGGGCATAATGTCGAAGTTGTCGTTGCGCGGGAAGGGGTCCAAAGGATTGTCCTGAAGGCGCTGGGCACGCAGCATGTGGGTTTGAAGTCCCGTAACCGTCATCGTGCTGGCATATGAGTGGCTAAGGCTAAGTGCAGTAAAGACGTTGCGCACCGCCTTCAGACGCATGAGTCCCGTGTAGGTCGCGTTCCAGTTCGGGAAGAACGGCAGTGCCGCGTAGTTGCCCATGGGCAGGTTGGCGGTCCAGCGGTTTCCGTACGCCGTCAAGAAGGCGTTGGCGAGGACATCCGTGTGAAGGACCGAGAATCCGTCGTATCCGTAGCGCGACGAATCAGCCACATCAATAAAATTGGCTGCGTAGTTGGGATCGCGCAGGCGTTGCTCATCCGCCAAGCGCTTTGAAGCGTCCAAGCGGGCCGCTTTGAACTGATCGTAGGCCGCGCTTTCGAAATCGGGACCCTTACTCACATCAAACGCAGTTGGCCACGACAGCCAGCTACTGCTGTAGGTGACCACTTCTTGAGGATTGAACGCGTGGAAGCCCTGATCGAATAAAGAATCGATCCCCGTCCCCGTGGAGTAGCGGTAGGTGTAGGATGCCTGCCGCCCGTAGGTCTGGGTTGCATTGAGGGTGATGCGCATGTCCTGAAGTGGTTCAAGCTGCGCGCGCAGTGTGATGTTGCGGGTCGTGGTTTCGCTCGCGCGCAGCGGCTGGCGCGGATTTTCGAGCAACCATCCACTTGCCGAAGCCAGCGACGGAAGATCGTGCGGGAGCCCCACCGCGGCCTTCCATCCCGGCGCCCATTGGGCCGAAGGCGACATTCCACTCAGTACGGGAGTGGTCGAGAACCCTGGCAACAGCGACCCCGTATTGAGACTCGCGGTGGCATTGACACTCTTGAGCATGGTCGCGAAATCCACTGCGCCCACCAATATTGTCTTGGCCAACTTCGGCTCATCGGCTTTATCGGTCTTCGCCTTCGCCCCGGCGGCTTTAGCCGGACCCTTTCCGCCTCGGGCCGTCGCCCCACGGGCGGGCTTTTTAAGCTTGCTGTACCCCGGAATCAGATTGTACAGCGTCGCCATGTTTGCGTTGGCTGAGGCGTTCCACTTGCCACTGGACTCGACCGTGTTTCCGAAATTCAGCGAATCCAAGCCCGGACGGCTCGCCCAGAGCGAGTTGGTCTTCCAGTCCAAGTCCGCAGTGTAGCGAACCTGAGTTTGCAAAAATCCCATCAGCGGGAGCTTATTAATCGGAATCGCCCACGTGGTGTTGATAGTGTGGTGGTATTCGATGGGGCGACCACCTTCGCGAAGGTTTTCGTTCAAGAAATTCCGCACACTGTCCTCGGAATTGGGGCCCGGGAGCTCGTCAAAGCGCAGTCGAATGCGCGAGGTGTAGTCGAGCTTCCACATTTTGGTCGGATCCCAAATGACATTGTAGTTGCGGTCCATCGTGAAGTTCTTGCTGTACGTGATCGGCAGCTGGAACTTTGGATTGTCCACATTGCGCATCTGCATGGTCTGCTGGCTTCGAAGGACGTCAGCGCGGATGCTCACGCGCGAAGGCGTAAGGTTGAGGTTGGCGTCGCGAATTAGGGCGAGGCTCTTGGGCTTTAGATTTTTAAAGGGCTGAATATTAATCGGCTTTGTTTGGTAGGCGTAGGCAAGGCTTCCGCGGTTCTCGACCCTGAGGTCCTGAAGCGTGTTGGCGTCGCGGCGCAGTACTTCATTAAAGGCGTACGTGGCGCTGAGGTTTTCAACGTCCCACGGCATCGGCCTTTTGGGGAGCTTGGCGCTGCCTTCGCCGGCATTGAGACCTTGGGCTGCTGACTTTGATTCGGAATCTCCCATTCCCGGCGGACCGATCGCTGGGCCGCGTCCCCCGGCGGATCCGCCACTTGGCGCGCGGTCAAGTCGAACATTGGTGAAGGCGACGGCGCGGCGCTGCATGAAGTCGCTGACCATGGTACGCAGCGAATCCTTGGCCTGAGCGCCCGGAAGGTTGTCAATCGCTTTGCCCATTTCGATGTCGGGACTGTAGGGATTGAACATGGGGGTCTTCCAGTCCTGAGCATGGGTGACGAACATCGGGAGGCGGAGTCGGCTGTTCCCCGGTAAAAAGCGGTGCAGGTCCACGTTGGTCTGCATGTCGTAGTTGACCGAACTGAACTTATTGCGCTCGTTGGGCGCCATATCGATTCCCCCAAATCCAGGAGTCGAGAAGCCGCCACTCAGCGCCACTTGGCCGAGGTCGGCGAGTTTGGCGGTTCCGCGCGCAATGCCCGCCACGCCACCGCGGTTGTCAAAGTCGGTCATGCGGAGTTCGTTGATCCATACCTCCGCACATTTGTTTAAGCCGTCGTCCGTCGGGTTGGTCGAGGAGCGGCGCGGGTTGCGAACACCCACCATCATCGTGCGGACCCACCCGAGGTTGGGCGTACCCACCACACGGTATACCCGGTCGCCATCTACCCGCTCGTAGGGCATTGCGGGAGTAATGTTGGGATTGGTGCGCATGGCGGCATCGCGTTCAAGCTTGAGCGCCGTCCAGATTGCAAACTCGATGTCAACATCGTTGGCCGCGGGCCATACTACATCTTCTGCAGTGCTCGCCCACGGGGTCACGGTGAGGGGCATTTCGTATTCGTAGTAGTTCTGGCTGTAGTCGTTTCCGAAGCGCACAAAAAGACGCAAGTCGCCGTCGTTCAACCCATTGGGGTTGTCGCCTGCTTCCGCGTGCACAAACATTTTCACGCGTTTGTTCATGCGCATGTCGACGCTGGTGTTCTTGAAGACGGCGCGTCCGTCTCCGTCGCGGAGCCCGCAGGTGCGCAGGCTTAGCGACTGCTCGTTCTGCTGAAGGATTGAGGTGTTGCCGAGCAGTACTTGACGGCGGATCCCCGGAGGCATGACGTAGGCCACAGGAACCCGGCCGCCGTTCTCTTCAAGGTTCACGGCGTTGACGGCAAACGAGGTTTCGTCGGATTCGTCCACGGGAATCATCTCGCGCGCCGCGTCGAGGCTGAATCGGTAGCGCCGCCATTCTCCGCGCACGAGGTCCAATCGGGCCATGCGGAGTACCACGGGCTGCTGCCAGTCGCGCAAAATCCAACGCGCGAAGCGCACCGACCTAAAGTCCTGGGCGCCATTCACTTTCTGGTCCGGTTCAAATACCGGAATCTTGAACTGAATCCACCGTACGGGCTTGCGGGTTTGGTCAGGAAGCAAGTCGGTAGTGGTCTCGTAGATATCTGCGATGTAGTTCTGGCCGACGACGAGGTCCTCGGGGCGCATTGAAATTCGGTAGCTGAAGTACTGCTCGCTTCGGTTGAGGGTGGCGTCACGGTTGACATCCTCTTTGTCGGGCATGTTGGTGCTCATGGCGGGCTGGCCGTCAACGAGGTCGGTGCGAGAATTGCCGTCGGGGTTGTTGAAGTAGCGGTACCTCTGAAGAATGTTGGCGTTTGCTTGGTCCTGGTTGCTCCCGCGGTAAAAGACAAAATTGTCTGCTGCGGGGTCAAGCTGAGCAGCAGTGTAGATAGGGCTTCCGGGGCCAAATGCCGCTTGAAGCCGGTCGAGGTAGGTCTGGGAACCGGGGCCAAGCCAGCGGCGCTCGTCGTCGTCGCGGAGTCCGTCGAGACCTACATCCTGGTTGGGACGCGAGGCCTCGCTGTTGTCAAAGGCGTCCACAACAGGCTGGTAGCGAGAGGCATAGCCCCACACCGAGGAGTCTACATCCGTTCGCGAACCGTCCGAGGGGAGGCCGTGTTCAAACGATTGCATTCCGTCCTTGAGGATGTCCTCAGACACGTTGCCAAGGTGGAGGTAGACGTCGCCGCCCGGCGCACTGGGGTTGTCCAAGAAGGGGTCCATCACCCAGAACTGGACGAACTCGATGTTTTGCTCCTCAAAGTTGTTGATGGTGAGCTGGCGCATGATTCCGCCCCAACGGCTGCGCGGATCTTTAAGGCTTCCATCGGGGTTCAGACCCGCAGAAATTCCGTTCAGTCCCTGAACGTCGTAGTTGTACGGACCGCGCTCAGTGGGGTCAAACTGCAAATCAAAGGTGTTGATGTTGCGCGCCTGACTCGGGTCCAGGGTGATGTTGGGGAACACCTCAGCAAACGGAACCATGCGCTGGTAGTGGTCGCTCGTGATGGCGGGGTTGTCGCGAATGTTTTGGGGAGTGATGCTGGTTCCGGTAAAGAACGAGTTGTCGATCATGTACCAAGCCAGGCGAGCCCGGTTATAGTTCGAAGCCCAGTCGTTGGCCATGGAAGCCTCAGGAAAGAGGTCGGGCTGGCCGTCGGGCACAGAGGCGAGCTGCCAGGTGGTGGTTCCGCGAAGGTCGATTGCCGTTTGACTGCTTTCGAAGTCGTCGAGGTAGGTGGTCGGCTCGCCGTTTACGTTGATAATCCGCGGTGATCCGGGAAGGAGCTGCGCTACTTCTGCCGTGAGCATGATGCTTGACGGCGCCTTCGTCGACACAAAAGGGAGCTTGTCGAGTGCGCGCGTCAAACCCGGTAAATTCTTCTCATACTGCGTATTGAGTCCCCAAATGGCGTTGCGGACAGGCTCGTCGCCCGCGCTCACTTTTTGGGTAAGTGCCCCCTCGCGGAGCTGTAGGAGTGAGCCTCCGACCACCCAGTTCGGCTGGAGCTGATGGTTGACAGTGAGGCCGGTAAATGTTTTTGCCTGAAAATTGAAAAGCGAATTGTTCTCGAAGTTCACGCGAATCGGAACCCCACTCTGCACAATGGCTTCGTTGATGATTCGAACTTGACCAAGGGCGTAGTCTACAGTGAAATCCTGATTTTCTGTCAGTCGATTGCCTCCGGCCGTGACCGAAATGGATCCGCGCGGAATGTTGAATGAATTGAGCTGAATGACTGATCCGCCCGCCGACTTGTAGCGGCCACGGAGCATGAACTTGTTGCGCTGGGTCTGTTCCTGGGCGCGGAACAGCGTCGAGTCGTAGAGCTCTTGGTAGACATAGCGCTTGCGCTCGTCTGCCGTCGAAAGCTGCTTCGAAAGAGACGATCCAAACGGCTCAAGCGCAGGCAAGATGATGCGCCCCGTGGACGTCAGCACCGTCAGACCCTCGACAAAATCAAAAAGTCCGTCGGGAAAAGGGTCGCCGTTGCTGTTCACCTTATCGGTCTGCAGGACTTGAACCAGGAGCTGGTCCTTGACGCTTGACTTGGGTAAAAACGGAATCGGTAGTCCGGTCTCGTCGTTGACGTACAGCAGTTCAAGGCGAAAATCTTCGGGGCTCAGTTGAAACGCGTTGAGGTTGTACACGTTCTTCATCATGAGGTCCCAGGCCGGGCTGCGGACGTTGAGAATTTGGTGCTTGAGAAGCTTGAGAATGAGCGACTTTGGAGCGACGATTCCGTCATTCGAAAACTCACCCACCTGGTAGGTCCGACCGTTAACCGTGTACTGGTAGGCCACCGCGACGACCTCGTCTTGGTTGAGGGCCGTGTTGAGCGAAAGGTATCCGAGCTGGGGGTTAAAGCTGTACTCGTTCGGCTGCAGCATTCGGGCATTAGTGAGTTGGGCGTACTCAATGTTGCCGTCATAGCCGCTTGCGTCGAGAATGGATCCCGCCGAGGCGGCATCTCGGATTGAGGCATATCGTTGAAGCAGTTCTTGCGGATCTAAACGGTTGACTCGGTTGCTGGGCCACGGATCTGCACTTGGGCCAGGGAAAATGGCTTCACCCGGAAGGCTTCGGGAAGAACTTCGGTAGGCGCCCACCTCCCCTTCCCCGAGGTCCAAGAATGCGATAAGGTTGCGAACTTCGGTCGGGGTGTTGCGGCGGTTGGTCACCCACACCTCCACACGGGTAATTTGCACGGGGGATTGGATGATGGGGCGGGTTCCGACCCACTGCTCGTAGCGGTCGCGAAAGAACTGCGACAGAAAAAAGTGGCGGTTGGCCTCGTACGCATCTCCTTGAATCAGAAACTCTTGCGTAGAGGCTCCGCCCTGAATATTCATGCTCTGACTCTGCGAGCGCTGTTCGGCGAGGACCGTGGTCACGGTCGTCTTGCCAAACTGCATCTGAGTCTTGAGGCCAAAAAGACTTTGAACCCCGGTAATCAGGCTCCCGTTGGTCGGAAGGCTGACGTCGCCCATTTCGAAGCCCTTGAGGATGTCGTCTTCTTGTCCTTTGAAGTCCAGTTTGACCTTGTTTTCGAAGGCAAAGGTGGCCTCGGTATCAAAGTTGAAGTTGAGGTTCAGGCGGTCGCCCAGCTTGCCGGCCGCGCTAATCTGCATTTTTTGGTCGAAGTCAAACGCCAAGGTGCGCCGGTTGCGTTCCGGAACAATGGGGTTTTTGATGTGCTGGTAGCGAAGCCCAAAGCGCAGTTCCGCACTACCCGTAGGGCGGATTTCGAGTTGGTCCGAACCAAAAATGTCCCGCAGGACGGGATTGGTGATGTTCATGTCCGGCACGATGCTCGAGCCGTCGCGGTCTGAAGTGCTCGTTCCTTGGGCCCACCGCTGCTGCCAATAGTCTGATTCCAGCTGACTGAACTTAAACTTTTGGTAGTCTGCCTCACTAAGGTAGCGCGGAGCACCAACAGGAACCCCCGCCACCGTGCGCTGCAGGATGTAAAATCCGGTTACGGGATCATAGGTCACCTCGGTCTTCCAGTTCGGGGGAGTCGGCAGTCCCGGCATCGGCCAGCCCGTGCTTGTCGTGTCTTGTGCCCCAAGGCGCAAAACCGCCAGCAAGCCTAGCCCAACCAGTACCCCACGAATGTTCATCAGAGTCGAGCTAAGGCGCGTTTGATCAAATCTTCAACATTGGCATCTGCCGCCTCTGCCGACAGTGCCGACAGTGCCTTTTCAACTGCGGGACGGGCAAATCCGAGTACCAATAGGGCCTCGAGGGCTTCGCTTCGAGCCGAAGATCCGCCCGCCGCCAAGGGACTCGAGGCACCCAGCTTCACGGCCTTGTCGCGGACATCCACGACAATGCGCTGCGCAGTCTTGGCACCGATACCCTTGATGCGCTGAAGGCTTCCGGAATCCCCATTCGCCACGACGCTCAGCGCCTCTTCGGGGCGAAGTGTAGACAAAATGACGCGGGCGGTACTGGCTCCGACGCCCGAAACCGAATTGAGCATGAGAAAGACTTCGCGCTCGAGTTCCGAAGCAAAACCAAACAGGAGCTGCGCGTCCTCTCGGTACACTGGGTGAAGCAGTAGCTTGACCTCTCCGCCATCGGGCAACTCACCGAACGTCGTCAGCGAAATTTGGATGAGGTAGCCCAACCCGCCGCATTCCACCACGACATGCGTGGGGGTTTTCGCAACGAGGGTTCCGCGTAGGTGGTGAAGCATACCCCTATTAACGCCTTTATGGGCGAATTCGTATGCTTAGTTGACGGTCACCTTCACCGTGCGCTCACCGCGGGTAAGAACCACACGAGCGAGCCACAATCCGCGCTGGTTGGGGACAGCCACCGAACCATCTGAGCCGACAGGTGCCGTCATGGCAACGCGACCTAACGCATCCACCCACTCGACACGAACCGCGTCAGAGGGGAGGCCAAACATCAGCGATCCGCTGCGCGCAGGCGATGGGTAAAGCTGCAGTACCTGAACCTCTGCTTCGGGCGAAGCCACGTAGCGATTGAAGCCGTACACCACCTGGACCTGAAGCGAATCTGTGGCATCGGCATTGTTGATAAAGGTGTACCAAATGGTGTCTTGGCCGTTGGCCGAGGTGTCGCGAACGTAGGCGTAGCCACTGAAGTCGTTTGCGGTGCTGCCGGCCCCAATGGTCACCGTACCCTGGCTCTGGTTGGCCCACACAGGGTAGCACAAGTCCCAGCAGAAGTAGTTGGAATCAACCAATCCGGTGGTTCCGACCTTGCGGCGGACTACGATGTAATCCTTACTGGCATTTGAAGTGTTGGTCACCGAAACGTGTGCCGTAGCCTGGATGCCGTTGTGGCTATTGATGTAGGCAATGCTATCCATCGACGCGACGGACAAGCTTTGCGCTCCGGCGGCGGTTGCGGCCAGAAGGGCGAACAGAAGTACTACTTTTTGCATTGGGTAAAGGTACTTCGCTACAGACTTCGCAACAAAGCTGCCGAGCGCGTTCATTTTTTGCGTAGTTTTCGGCCGCTTAACCCTTTTATTAAAGCCCTTTCAAATGAAGCACCTTACGCTGACGGCACTTGCCGGACTTTTAAGCCTTAGTGCCTTTGGCCAAAACCGCTTGGTCTTGGTAGAGCACTTCACTCAGGCATCTTGTGGACCCTGCGCCTCGCAGAATCCCGCCCTCAAAACTCTTCTCGATGCCAACCCAACCAAAGTGGTGGCCCTGAAGTACCAAGTGAGCTGGCCCGGCTACGACCCCATGTACCTTCAGAATCCTTCTGAGGTTGATGCCCGCGTGCAGTACTACGGTGTCACTGGTGTTCCGAACTCCGTAATGGACGGCAGCGGACCTGGTTCTCCCGGCACGATTGTAACGCAGTCTACTATTGACAACCGCTACAACACCGCCGCCCCATTGAACATTACGGCCAGCCACCAGTGGACTCCCGGCTACGACTCCATTCAAATCGGTGTATTTATCGCCAATGCGGGATCAACAACGGTCACCTCAGGTGCTGCAGGGTCACTTAAGCTCCACGTAGCAATTGTTGAAGAGGAGATCAACTACCCTTCTGCTCCTGGTTCAAACGGCGAAACCAGCTTCTACCAGGTCATGCGTAAAATGGTTCCGAACCAAAGCGGAACCACCCTTGCAGATACTTGGACTGGTGGACAGACTCAAATGCTCAGCTTTAAAGTTGCAGCACCCGCCTACTTGGCCAACCTGAACGAAGTCTCTATTGTAGCCTTCATTCAAGACAACCAGGGCAAGGCTGTACTGAATGCTGCCAAAACGACTCCACAAGCGATCACTGGTCTCCCCGACCTCGGTGTAGTTTCATTTGCTGCTGCAACAGCGGGCCTTTGCAACGGAAGCACTACTCCTACGATGACGATCAAGAACGAGGGTAGCCTCGCGATTACGTCTGCAGTAGTGGGCTACAGCATCAACGGCGGTACCCCCGTGACCCAGAACTGGACTGGAAACCTCGCTGCCGGCGCTACGGCTAGCGTGAGCTTCCCCCAAGTGACCCTTCCTGCAGGTGCTAACTCAATTGTAGGTACGGTATCTGCTCCAAACGGAACAGGCGACTACAACGGAATGAACAACATGTCTGCTCCGGTAATGGCTGCGGTCCTGAACAACACGCCCACACCTGCTCCGTACATGCAAGACATGGAATCTGCAGATTTTGGTGAAGTTCCGACCGACTTAATCATGACGTTTGTCGGTTCTGAAGCTCCATTAGTCACTGTGGTATCGAAGGCTGACGTAAACGGTCTTACTTGGGAACTAGGTGGCTACGGCCAATCACCTAAGTCGTTGATGGTTGACTTCTACACAATGCCAGCCGGTGACAAAGCCAGCTTGATCACTCCTAAGGTGGGCGGAATCACTGCCAACCACAAGCTTCGCTTCCAGCACGCATACGCTTCCTACGCCGGTGAGGCCGACGGTTTGAATGTGTACGTTTCAACCAACTGTGGCGCTTCGTGGACCAGCATCTTTAGCAAAGCAGGAACTGCACTAGCTACCGCACCAAATGCTACAAGCCGTTTCTTCCCACAGCCTACGCAGTGGTACCCGAACGAAATCAGCCTTGCTTCGTACGCCGGTCAGGAAGTACTCTTCAAGTTTGAGTGCAACTCAGCCTACGGAAACAACCTTTGGTTGGACAACATCCACGTTGGAACCAACGCCATGGGCGGTGAAGAGCTTGAGCTTGGACGCGCGCACCTGTACCCCAACCCAGCTCGCGATGCCGTCAAGGTACTCGTAGCCGCAGTTGAGGCAGGAGACGCAAGTGTTGAAGTATTCAACCTGAACGGACAACTCGTTCTTTCAGCTTCTGAGGCCGTGGCCGCAGGAACCAACGAGCTGAACCTCAATGTCGCTGGCCTTGCCAACGGAATCTACACTGTAAAAGTTGCGATGAGCGACCGTGTTGAGACCCTGCGCTTTACGGTACAGCACTAAGCGATTCGCTTAATTATTCGGAGCGCCCTGGCCGTTTGGCCGGGGCGCTTTTTTTGTAAGTCCTTCGGACTTGGCCAAGCCCCGCGCCCTGGCGTACCTTGAGCACATGAAAACCTTGCTCACCGCCCTATTGGTGGCTTCGGCCAATCTTATATCTGCACAGTCCATTCCGAACGTATCTGTTCTGAAGCTCGACGGAAGCAAAACAGAGCTAAGCAGCCTCCGCGAAGAAGGCAAGCCCATGATTATCAGCTTCTGGGCTACATGGTGCAAACCCTGCATCAACGAACTCAACGCGATGGCCGAACATTATGACGACCTGCACGAAGAGACGGGTGTCACGTTGGTCGCGGTGAGCATCGACGATTCCCGCACGAGCCCCAAGGTTGGCCCTTTTGTCGCCGGCCAAGGCTGGGACTACACGATCGTCCTCGACCCGAACAGCGACCTTCGCCGCGCGATGGGCGTTAACAACGTTCCCCACACCTTCTTGCTCAATGGAGCCGGCGAAGTGGTGTGGCAGGCCAACAAGTACGTTCCGGGCGAAGAAGAAGTGCTCGTCGCTGAAGTTCGCAAGCTCAAGTAAGCCATGCGCCGAATTGCAGTGATCGTGGCGCTGGCGACCGCAGGTTCCGCCGCAGCGCAAATGGGGCAGACTGATGCCTTGGGCGGAACCCTTCGGGCCGTAGTTCAAATGGACGCGCAGCTGTACGTGCGTGACTCTGTGCTTGACCCCGCGGGCGACTACTACCCCGACGAGCGCGCGCTGGGCCAAGGTTGGGCGCTGTTTACCTACGAGCGCGGAAACCTTCGTATGGGCCTGCGCTACGAGAACTACCAAAATGCCATTCTTGGGTTTCCGACCGGGTACCGTGGCGAGGGCATTACCTACCGCTACGCCCAATGGCAGCAGGGCAAGTTTGACATTACCGTGGGCAACTTTTTTGAGCAGTTCGGCCAAGGTTTGGTCTTTCGCGCCTACGAAGAGCGCGGCCTGGGCCTTGACAACGCGATGGACGGAAGCCGCATCATCGCCCGCCTTCCCAAGGGGCTTACGCTCAAGGGCGTGATCGGCCGCCAGCGCGTGTACTTTGCCAACAGCGATGGAATTTTGCGCGGAACGGACGCGGAGTGGGCGCTGCGCGAAGCAGTTCCGGCCCTGGACAAGATGGGGCTCGGCATCAACCTCGGGGCGAGCTTCGTCTCAAAGTTCCAGCGGGGATTCGACCCCTTGCTGAACCTGCCGGCCAACGTGGGCTCGTGGGCCTATCGCCTCGGAGCGAACTACCGCGGAATTGACCTCAAGGCCGAGTACGCCTACAAGATCAACGACCCCAACTTTGACAACGGCTACATCTACAAGCCCGGCGAAGCCTTTGTCGCCACCGCCACCTACAGCCGCAAAGGCTTGGGCGTTCTTGGGACCGTCAAGCGCATTGACAACTTCAGCTTTCGGTCCGACCGCAATGCCCAGCAGTTTGATGCGTTGGTGAATTTTATTCCGCCCACGGGCAACCTGCACACGTACGCGCTGCCCGCCCTCTACCCCTATGCGACCCAAATCAACGGTGAGATGGGCTACCAGTTCGACGTCAACTACCTGATTCCGAAAAAAACCAAACTCGGAGGCAAGTACGGCACCAAACTCGCCCTCAGCATCGCAGCCTCGCAGAGCATTGACCGCCGCCCCCTCGAGGACGGAAGCTTTGGCGACAAAGGCACGCAGGGCTACGTGAGCGACGCACTGACGTGGGGTGAAATCCCGTACTTCCGCGACGTCAACTTCGGAATCAGCCGCAAGTTCAGCTCGAAGTACAAATCCCAGCTTACCGCCTACCGCTTCGTGTACAACAAGTCGGTGCTCGCCGACGGGGTCAACGACTACGCCATTCTCAGCGCACCCGACAGCGACAGCGTCTTGGTGGTGCCTGCCGTCGTGTGGGAACAGCAGTTCGCCCTGCCCCGCCATCAAACCCTGCGCACCGAGTTCCAGTGGTCCGGTGGCGAAGGATTTCGCGGCGGATTGGCTATGGCACTAGCTGAATGGACCGTTTCAGAGCATTGGGTGCTCGCGGTTCAAAACATTTACAACTACGGCCACCCTTCGGAATCGCGCCGCATCCACTACCCGCTCGTGTCGGTGGTCCACTTTGACGGTCCAACCCGCGTGCAGCTTGGCTACGGCCGCCAGCAGCAAGGTATATTCTGTGTGGGTGGGGTGTGCCGCGTGGTTCCGCCGTCCAACGGCCTCAGTTTATCGCTAACGACTCAATTCTAATGCGGAACCTTTTTCTCGCCGCCCTGGCACTCGCTGCGGTCGCGTCGTGCGACTATATTGACGAACCCTTTCGCAACCCCAACGGAGGCGGATCCACCGAAGCCAACGGCGACACCGTGCTTCAAACCGAACGCGCCGTGCTCGTTGAAGACTTTACCGGCCACCAGTGCAAGAACTGCCCGAAGGCCTCCAAAGTGCTCAAGCAACTTGACAGCCTCTACGGTTCGGCCAAGGTAGTGGGCCTCGCCATTCACGCGGGCCCCGCCAACTTTACAGCAGTTTCGGCGGACTACCCCACAGACTTCACTACCGACGACGGAGACGACCTCGCCAGCTTTTTTACCGTCTGGGGTATG
Source organism: uncultured Schleiferiaceae bacterium (assembly GCA_965657195.1). GTDB lineage: Bacteria > Bacteroidota > Bacteroidia > Flavobacteriales > Schleiferiaceae > TMED14. Next base: position 29,509 of record CBFHNK010000002.1, on the reverse strand, counting down.
CCGCTGGGAATGGTCAATCGTCTCGACTACCCCACCAACGCCCACTTAAAAACCTACAGCTCGTGGACGGCACTGGCGGCAACTGAACTGTCGCTGGCCCCTGAGGTGCTTTTCAATGCGTACAGTGGCTACGACTCTACTTCTCGGGTCGGAACCCTTCGGGTCGAGCTCCGCGCCCAAGCCCCGCAGTCCAATGCAATTGGACTTGCCGTCTACCTCAAGGAATCTGGTATCGTGTCTCCACAGTTGATGCCCGACCAAACTCGCGACGCCAACTACGTCCACAACAACGTGTTTCGCAGCGCTCCCTGGGGCCCATTTGGTCAAGAAGTTTGGGCAGCCGGAACCACCACGGCCCAAAGCACTGCGAGCTACGACGTTTCAGCGACCTTTGATGCAGGCTGGAACCCCGAGCAAATGCATTGGATTGCCTTCGCCTACGACCGCAGCACCAACCGGGTCCTTCAGGCCGTGCAGATCGACGTCAAGTAAGCAGATCTTTGGATCCAAACCCAGCGACGACATTTCGTTGAATACGCTCCAGCCCGGTACGCGCGGCTGCGGACTTCCCAAAGGCTTCATCAAAGGCAGACTGGCTGGCTGAACGCCAATCGTCGAGCGACCATTCAATCCAGGTTCCGGGGTTGAATAAGGGCTCTTGGTGGGGCTCCGCATGGCGGTTCCAAGGGCACACCTCTTGGCAGATGTCGCAACCAAACACCCATGGATGTAGGGCGTCGGCCATTTCGCGCGGAAGCGCTCCGTGCAGTTCAATCGTCGCATGACTAATGCATCGGGCGCTATCAACCACCTTGGGCGCCACAATAGCCTGAGTCGGGCAGGCGTCGATGCAGCGGGTGCAGGTTCCGCAGTGGTCGGCCACCGGGAGGTCCGCGACAAATTCATAGTCCAAAATCAGCTCGGCCAAAAAGAAGTACGAGCCTGTGTTCTTGCGCAGAATGAGTGAATTCTTGCCTACCCAGCCCAAGCCACTGCGCTCCGCCCATGCCCGTTCCATCACGGGGGCGCTGTCGACGAAGCAACGCCCGTCCAATTCACCCACAGCGGTACGCAGCACGTCCAGCAACTCAAAAAGTCGGTCCTTGACCACGCGGTGGTAGTCCTCGCCGTACGCGTAGCGCGCCACGCGCGGGCGGTCATCCCCCTCGAGCTCTGACGGCTCCGGGTAGTAGTTGAACGCCAGGCTTACCACTGACTTGGCTCCCGGAACCAGTTTACGCGGATCCAAGCGCTTGTCAAAGTGGTTCTCCATGTAGCGCATGCTGCCGTGCATGCCGCCCTTGAGCCACTCCTCGAGACGCGGAGCCTCATGGGCTAAAAAATCCGCTCGCGCCACACGCGCCTCAATGAACCCCAGGCGCTTGGCCTCGGACTTGAGCAGCGCCGTCGCTTCGGTGCGGGTCATGAAAACAAATCAGGACCTCCGGACGGAGTTCGGCCGAGGTGCTTGTAGGCTTTGTCCATCGCCATTCGTCCGCGCGGCGTGCGCGCCAGGTAGCCCTCTTGAATGAGGTAGGGCTCGTAGACCTCTTCGAGGGTCTCAGCCTGCTCGCTTACCGCCGTGGCCAGCGTACTCAAGCCCACGGGACCTCCACGGAACTTGTCGATCAACGTGGTCAAGATGCGGTTGTCCATCTCGTCAAGGCCGTGGGCATCGACGTCGAGCGCATCCATTCCGAATCGTGCCACCTCAAGGTCAATCACGGCCTTGTCCTGAACCTGAGCGAAGTCGCGCAAGCGACGCAAGAGCGCATTGGCAATTCGCGGGGTTCCGCGGCTGCGTCGGGCAACTTCGATGGCGGCATCGGACTCGATTCCGACATTTAAAATGTTTGAAGAACGCTCCACAATGGTCGACAGCAGTTCGACGCTGTAGTATTCGAGGCGCGCAGCGATTCCGAAGCGGGCACGAAGCGGAGAAGTCAGCAAACCACTGCGTGTGGTGGCACCAATCAACGTAAACGGCTTCAAACGGATCTGCACCGAACGCGCAGCCGGCCCCGATTCGAGCATAATGTCGATTTGGTAGTCCTCCATCGCGCTGTAGAGGTACTCCTCAACCACGGGACTCAGTCGGTGAATCTCGTCAATAAAGAGCACATCGTGGGCATCGAGGCTCGTGAGCAGTCCCGCCAGGTCTCCCGGCTTGTCGAGCACCGGGCCACTGGTCAGCTTAAGGGCGGAACCTAGTTCTCCCGCAATAATGTGCGCCAACGTGGTCTTTCCAAGGCCCGGAGGGCCGTGGAGCAGCACGTGGTCCAGGGCCTCTTCGCGCTGGCGCGCCGCCTGAACAAAAACCTTGAGGTTCTCAAGCACCTTGGCCTGACCGGCAAAGTCGTCAAAGCGCGCCGGCCTTAGCCGCTGTTCCGCCTCGCGGTCGTCCATTCCCGCCGTGGAGGCGTCGTGCAGAAAATCCACCATAGCACAAATGTAAACGGCCGCTCGGGGATTCCGGGCGGCCGTTCAACGAACTTATAAACGCTTAGTGGGCTTGTTCGCCGTCCTTCAGCGGAGTGGTCTGCACCACAAAATCCTCGTCGTGACCAGGCTTGCTGTAGTCGTAGGCCCAACGGTGCACTTCAGGCAAGGCACCTGGCCAGTTGCCGTGGATGTGCTCCACAGGTGTTGTCCACTCCAAGGTATTTGACTTCCAAGGGTTCTGTGGGGCCTTGGGGCCGCGCCACATTGAGTAAAAGAAGTTGAAAAAGAAGATCACTTGGGCAATGCCGCCTCCGATGGCAAACATCGTGATGATCACGTTGATGTCCTGGAGCTCGTCAAAGATGGGGAATTCCGCGTTGCTGTAGTAGCGGCGTGGCAAACCAGCCAAGCCGGTAAAGTGCATTGGGAAGAACACCCCGTAGGCACTCACAAACGTGAGCCAGAAGTGCAGGTAGCCCATTGACTTGTTCATCATGCGGCCGTACATCTTAGGGAACCAGTGGTACACCCCAGCAAACATTCCGAAGATGGCCGACAGACCCATTACAATGTGGAAGTGTGCGACCACAAAGTAGGTGTCGTGCACGTTGATGTCCAAGGCCGAGTCACCCAGAATGATACCCGTCAGACCACCGGCAACAAATGTGCTCACGAGGGCAATCGAGAAGAGCATCGCGGGGGTGAACTGGATGTTACCCTTCCACAGCGTGGTGATGTAGTTGAAGGCCTTTACCGCAGAAGGAATGGCAATCAACAGCGTCGTGAACGTAAATACCGAACCGAGGAACGGATTCATGCCCGTTACAAACATGTGGTGACCCCACACGATGAACGACAAGAAGGCGATCGCGAGGATTGAACCAATCATAGCACGGTATCCGAAAATCGGCTTGCGCGAATTGGTCGCGATTACTTCAGATGTGATTCCGAGTGCCGGAAGCAGGATGATGTACACCTCAGGGTGGCCAAGGAACCAGAACAAGTGTTCGTAGAGTACTGGACTACCGCCTTGGTTGCCGAGCAACTCGCCCGCAACCATGATGTCGCTCAAGTAAAACGAAGTTCCGAGCATACGGTCCATCATCAAGAGCAACGCAGCGCTTAACAGAACGGGGAACGAAAGGACGCCAAGGATGGCAGTCACGAAAAACGCCCAGATCGTCAAAGGCAGGCGCGTCATGCTCATACCCTTTGTGCGAAGGTTGATTACGGTTACGATGTAGTTCAGTGAACCAAGCAGCGAACCCGCGATGAACAACGTCATCGACACGAGCCATAAGGTCATACCCGCGCCAGAACCTGGCATAGCCTGAGGAAGTGCGCTCAACGGAGGGTACACGGTCCATCCACCCGAAGCAGGTCCCGTCTCTACGAAGAGTGAAACAACCATCACCACTGAAGATGCAGCAAAGAACCAGTACGAAAGCATGTTCAGGAAGCCTGAAGCCATGTCGCGGGCACCAATCTGCAATGGAATAAGTAAGTTTGAGAACGTACCACTGAGGCCTGCGGTCAGAACGAAGAATACCATGATGGTTCCGTGAATCGTCACCAAGGCGAGGTACATGTTGGGATCCATTACTCCATCGGGAGCCCACTTACCCAAGAATGTCTCGAGAATCGGGAAGCTCTCACCCGGCCATGCAAGCTGAAGGCGAAAGAGCATAGACATAAACACCCCGATGAGTCCCATGAACATACCGGTAATCAGGAACTGCTTCCCAATCATCTTGTGGTCCATCGAGAATACGTACTTCGTCCAGAAGTTCTCGGTGTGGTGCTCGTGATCGTGGTGTGCGTCGTGAGCGTGGTCGTGTGCGTGGTCAGCCATATTCGTCGTTCGTTTCAGGTATTACAACAATTCAGCAATAGTCTTTTGTTCAGCAAGCCATTTCTGGTATTCTGCTTCGGTCTCTACCACAATGTTCATTTGCATGTTGTAGTGGGCGGAACCGCAGATCTTGTTGCACAAAAGGATGTAGTCGTAGGCATATGCCTCCTCACCTTTTGCGGTGCGGATGTCGTTGATTCGCTTCACTTTGCCCACGACCTCTGCATCCTGGCGCATTTCTGCAGTGGTCACCGTTGGTGTAAATTGAAACTGAGTGGTCATTCCCGGAACACAGTTCATCTGGGCGCGGAAGTGCGGCATGTAGGCGGAGTGAATCACGTCCTGTGAACGGAACTTAAAGAGCACCGGACGTCCCACAGGAAGGTGAATTTCAGTAGCCACCTTGTCGTCCGCAGCTAATGCATCCAAGGTATCCACTCCAAGTACGTTGGCGTCCTTAATCAGGCGAACGTTGGCAAAACCAAGCTTGTTGTCGGCCCCCGCATAGCGAGCAGTCCACTTAAACTGCTGCGCATAGACTTCGATCACCATCGGCTCTTGCTCGTTCTTTGGATTCATCGTCTTTGACCACGTTGTCATACCGTAAATAATCAATACTGCAAGAATCAGTGCCGGAACAATTGTCCAAATAAACTCTAAGCGGTTGTTGTGCTCGTAGTACGTAGCCTTGCGGTTTGAAGCGCCACGGTACTTCCACGCGAAGTAGAACAGGATAGGCTGCACGACCACAAACATGGCCATGATTACGTACATCGAGATGTTGAACAGGTTGTCGATGTCGTTGCCATGCTCTGATGCGGACTTCGGAAGCATCACCTTGCTCCACGTAGCTAGCATCCAAAAGAAGGCGACCATGAGGCCGATTCCGAAGAACAGCATCAACCATCCCTGGTTGTTGTTGTCTTTGTCCGTAATCTCATACTCGGCACGCTTACGAGCCTTCGACGAAAGTTCAAAAATGCGGATGAGCTGAAGAGCCGTAAGCACGGCCAGCACGAGGACGATAAGGGTCATAGTTCCAGACATAAACGTTTGTTTTCGGGCGTCCGATTATTGGTGGAAGTGCTCGCTTTCGGTGAGCATCGGGTGATTCTTCAACTTGAGCGGAGCTTTGGCCAATTGGCTCAGCGTCACCCACAAGAAGAGGCCTGAGTAAAACAAGATTCCGCCCAATTCAGCAAAGCCAAAACCGTAGTCGTAGCCCACAGCGCCAGGCATAATCATGATGTAGTGGTCAAGCCAGTGACCTGCAAGTACAAATGCTGCAGCGAGGCCAATGAATCCAAAGATGCGCTTGGCGTCACGCGACATCAGCACCAAAATGGGGAAGATGAAGTTCATCGCGACCATTGCCACAAACAAGGGCTTGTACTCGCCCTTAAAGCGCGGCAAGTAGTAGGTAACTTCTTCAGGAATGTTCGAGTACCAAATGAGCATGTACTGACTGAACCAGAGGTACGTCCAGAACACGCTAAATGCAAACATGAACTTGCCGAGGTCGTGCTGGTGGTTGGCATTGATCCACGGAAGGTGGTTGTTGATGCGCAAGTACATCACGAGCAAGTTGAGCACGGTCATGGCAGTTACAAACATGCCGGCGAAGGTGTACCAACCAAAGAGAGTCGAGAACCAGTGGGTATCAATGGACATCACCCAGTCCCATGCGCTCGTAGACGAGGTCACGGCGTAGAGCACGATGAACGTAGCTGCCAATTTGCGCTGCGTAAAGAACAAGTTCTGTCCTGCGGGCAACGCGTCTTCACGAAGGCTATTGCGGCGAAGCAGGTACGCGGCGCCCGCCCAAATAACCAAGTACGCGATTGTGCGGATCGTGAAGAACGGCATGTTCAAGTAGCCCTCCTTACCCGCGATGATGGGGTCGTAGTTGGCGCTTGCGGGATCCATGATGCCTTCAGCCATCCAATGCCACAAGTGGTGCATGTGCATTCCGCCGGTTACGGCCAAGAATAGGATTCCAAGGATCGGAATTCCAACGTACATCGAAACCGCCTCAAAGACGCGAATCAAACCGGCAGACCAGCCCACTTGAGCGGCGTACTGAATGGCGAGAAAGAACAGGGTTCCGATGCCAATACCCAAGAAGAAGATACTGTTGACCAAGAACGCCGCCCATGGACGGTTGGCACTCAGGTCGTGTGAGGCACCGTGGCCATCGTGGCCTGCAGCTCCATGACCCTCAGCTTCGTGCCCCATAGCCTCGTGTCCTTCAGCAGCATGGTCGGCAACCACGGCTTCTGCGGCGTGCGCTTCATCGGCGTGTGCCTCTGCGGCGTGCGCCTCAGTGGCATGTGCTTCTGCGGCGTGCGCTTCTTCAGCGTGCGACTCAGCAGCAGCAGGCGCATGCGCTGCCGCATCGTGACCTTCTGAGTGTGCAGCTGCATCCCCATGACCCTCTGCCGCGTGCGACGAGTAGTCCGTATTAAAGCCGATGAGCAAGAACACCAAACCCACCAGAGTCAGGGACCCTGCGAGCAATTTCATTTTTGAAGTGAATACAAACATGTCTTCTTAGGCTAATAAATTAGGCAGCAGGTTGAGCTGTAGCTGATGCGTCTGCAGCTGGAGCCGCTGCGCCGGGAGCTTGGTCTTCGCGAAGCTTCCATACGTACTTGATGATCTTCCAGCGCTCCTCGTAGTTGAGCTGCGAGGCATGGCTTCCCATGTTGTTCTTACCGTACATGATGACGTGGTAGATGCTTCCGGGAGTGATGTCTGGAAGCTTATCTGCACCGTACCCTGGGATGCCCAAGATTTTTTCGCGCTGCATCAGGATTCCGTTGCCGTCACCCTTTTCGCCGTGGCAGTGCGAGCAAAACTGGGTGTACAGCTCTTTTCCAGACTCCGCATCTAAGGCTGCGTACATTGACGGAACTTCGGTATTCGCAAGGGACGCCACATAACCTTCGTTGCTGTTCGGAATCGTGTACGGAACATAGCCGCGGGGAACAGTTCCCTCTACAGGCTCTTTTGCCGTACCTGGTTCGTACGTCTGGTGCGACGGACTGCGGTACATGTCGTCCATGTAGGTGTAGCCCGGAGTGGACTTGTCCCAGTTGCACGAGGTCAGTGCTACGGCACTACCTGCAACCCAAAGAAGAGTATTAATACGCATATCGCTTAGGCTTCAGCAATTTCTACAGCACCCGACTTCTTGAGTACGTCCACGAGGCCATCGGCCGCAGGAAGCTCTACCATGAAGTGGTCGTCAGTGGTACGGGGGTCTGGATTCTGGGCGTCAGATCCAGGGTACAAACCGTTAATGATCAGATAAGTCCACACCATCAAGTGGGCCGCAAAGAACACGGTCAACTCAAACAAGATGGGCACAAAAGCCGGCATATTCATGCCCCAGTTGTAGTTGGGCTTGCCACCAATATTTTGAGGCCAGTCGCTGATCATCATGTACCACGTTAAGGTCACGGCCACGGTCAAACCGAGTACGCCGTACATGAACGCCGCCATGGCGATGCGCGTCTCTTTAAGGCCCATGGCCTTGTCGAGCCCGTGCACCGGGAACGGAGTGTAGACTTCAGAAATCGTGTATCCAGCCGCGCGGATCTCCTTCACGGCCGAGATGAGCACGTCGTCATCGTGGTACAACGCGCGGACTACCGGGGTAGGCTCAGTGGTGTGCGCCATGGTCGCTGTGGTGTTTTTTCTGGGCTTCGCCCGAAGTTTTCAAAATAGTCTTGAGTTCCGCCTGAGCGATTACCGGGAAGGTGCGGGCGTACAGCAAGAAGAGGACAAAGAAGAATCCGATGGTGCCCACGAAGATGCCCACGTCGACAAACGAAGGTGAGAACATCGACCAGCTCGAAGGCAGGTAGTCGCGGTGCAGCGAAGTCACAATGATGACGAAGCGCTCAAACCACATTCCGATGTTCACGACAATCGAAATCACGAAGGTGAACACCAGGTTGGTGCGCAACTTCTTGAACCACATAAACTGTGGGCTGAATACGTTGCAGGTCATCATCGACCAGTATGCCCACCAGTAGGGACCGGTGGCACGGTTCAAGAACGCGTACTGCTCGTACTCCACACCACTGTACCAGGCAATGAAGAGCTCCGTGATGTAGGCCACACCTACAATCGAACCGGTCACCATGATAACGATATTCATCATTTCAATATGCTGCACCGTGATGTAGTCTTCCATCTTGAACACCTTGCGCACAATGAGCAGCAGGGTTTGTACCATGGCGAAGCCCGAGAAGATGGCACCCGCAACGAAGTACGGAGGGAAGATGGTCGTGTGCCATCCCGGAATCACCGACGTCGCAAAGTCCATCGATACGATGGTGTGGACCGAAAGTACCAGCGGAGTCGCCAAACCGGCGAGCACCAAAGACACTTCTTCGAAGCGCTGCCACGCCTTGGCCTTACCACCCCATCCGAATGAAAGGATCTTGTAGATGTGCTTTTGAACTGGGTTTACTGCGCGGTCGCGGACCATGGCAAAGTCAGGAATGAGTCCGACGTACCAGAACACCACCGAAACCGACAAGTAGGTCGAGATCGCAAATACGTCCCAAAGGAGCGGTGAGTTGAAGTTCACCCACAGCGAGCCGTACTGGTTCGGGATAGGTAGAACCCAGTAGGCCATCCATACCCGACCCATGTGGAATACGGGGAACAAACCTGCCTGAATGACCGAGAATATAGTCATTGCTTCTGCTGAGCGGTTGATCGCCATGCGCCAGCGCTGACGGAACAGCAACAGTACAGCAGAGATGAGGGTTCCGGCGTGTCCGATTCCGACCCACCATACAAAGTTGGTGATGTCCCAAGCCCAGCCCACGGTCTTGTTAAGGCCCCAGACACCGATACCGGTTCCGACCGTGTACGCGAGGCAGCCCACGCCCCAAAGGAACATGACCAGCGCGATGCTGAATACCATCCACCACGAGCGGGGGGCAGCACTCTCAATTGGACGAACGACGTCTTCGGTAATCTGGTTGTAGCTCTTATCGCCTAGGATAAGCGGCTGACGTACAGGTGATTCGTAGTGCATAACAGGTTAGGCGTTGCGAACTTTAGTCATGTAGAATACTGAAGGCTGAGTGCCCACTTCCTCAAGGAGGTGGTACGCACGGGCGTCCGCTTTGGCGGAACGTACGGCGCTCTTCATGTTGTTGACGTCGCCAAACGTGATGGCTCCGCTGTCGCATGCTTCCGCACAGGCAGTGGTGAAGGCTCCGTCGGCGACCGGCTGGCCGGCCTTCTTGGCTTCGAGCTTGGCGTACTGGACGCGTTGGATGCACATCGTGCACTTCTCCATCACACCGCGTGAACGCACGGTCACGTCAGGGTTGAGGACCATGCGGCCGTAGTCGTCCTGTGCAGGGTTTACGTCGGCAAACTGCTCGTTCGCCATGTAGTTGAACCAGTTGAAGCGGCGAACCTTGTACGGACAGTTGTTCGCACAGTAGCGCGTACCAATGCAGCGGTTGTAGGCCATGTGGTTGAGGCCTTCGCGCGAGTGCACGGTAGCACCCACAGGACATACCGTCTCACACGGAGCGTGGTTGCAGTGCTGGCACATCACGGGCTGGAACACCACTGATGGCGACTCTGAAGGCTCCTCCATCTTGGCGTACATCTCGATTCCGCCAATGTTCTCATCTTCAGCGCGCTCTTTGCTCATGTCGCTGCTGTAGTAGCGGTCGATGCGCAGCCAGTGCATATCGCGTAGGTTGCGGATCTCTTGCTTGCCCACAACCGGGACGTTGTTCTCAATGTGGCAGGCTACGACGCAGGCTCCACAACCCGTACAGCTGTTGAGGTCAATGCTCATGTTCCACATGTGCATTGTCTCGTGGTCGTGGTCGGCCCACAGGTTTGCTTCGTCCGAAGTCTTTGTTCCGTCGATCGTATGGAAGGTCGGCTTCTCGTTCCAGCTTTCACCGCTCGGGTCGGCGATAAAGTCTGCGAGGCTGACCTCATTGACAATTCGGCGGCCCATCATCGTGTTGCCGAGCTGCACCGTGGCGAACTCGTGCATGTCCTCAGCCTTCGTGATTTCAACGTTTGCGGAACCGGTGGTTACCCCAAGGGCATAGGCATTGACGCCCATCGCATCGGCAACCTTACCTGCGGCGGTACGTCCGTAGCCGTAGGCCAGACCTACAGTACCTGCGGTTTGGCCAGGCTGAATGAATACCGGAACGTTTTCGAGGACGCGATTGCCCACTTTGACGGTCGCGTAGCTTCCGTCGAGTGAACCGTCGCTGTTGGTTTCGTTCTCAAAACCAAGGGCGAGCGCATCGACGGCAGCCATGGTCAAGTAGTTATCCCACGTGAGGCGGGTCACAGGATCGGGCAGCTCGTGCAGCCAAGGGTTATTGGCTTGGAAGCCCGCGCCCACGGCGTTCTCATAGAACGCAAGCTCCATTCCTGAAGCAGGCTTGGCAACTTTAGCGCTTGAAGCGAGTGAGACGGCGGATCCAGCTGAGGCACCAGCAACCGAACCTAAAGCAACGGCAGCGCCGCCATCGTGAAGGGTTTGGTTCCAGTTCAATCCCATCGCTGTGGCTGCAGCGGCAACTTGGTCTTTGGCCGAGCGGCTATCGCCCGAGAGGGCTCCGAGGACCTCGAGGAGGGCCTTGCTGTTGAACAGATTCTTAATAGTTGGCTGAGCCACCGTGTACTCGCCAGCTACTGGGCGGAAGTCTCCCCATGCCTCGAGGTAGTGCGGCTCAGGAGCAGCAGCCGTACACAGTTGCGCCGTCTCGTCCATGCGGTCGGTCAGGGCCCAACTGAAGGTTGCAGACTTGATCGCCTCTGCAAAGTCGGGGCGGAAGTAGACAGGATTGGTTCCAGCCACCAAAAGGGCGCCAACGCGCTTGGCGTTGAGGTCACCAATGAGGTTGGCGACGCGTGCCTCGTTTCCACGACGGATGTATACGGGCTTGTCGGTGCGCAGAGTAGCGCCGAAGGCTCCGACCAATGCGTTGAGCGCCGCAGAAAGCTTTGCTTGGTTCGCATCGTCACCTCCCACGAGGACCACGGCTTTGCCGTTTGCGGCCTTGAGCTCTCCGGCAAGTGCCTTCAGGGCCTTAGTAAGGTCGTCGCGAAGCGCAACCTTAGAGGCAGATCCGCCGAGTGCATTCACGAGGTACGCCAACGCACCTGAAACTTCAGATGGCTTGACTTTTACACGCTTGTCGGCGTTCGAACCAGTGAGCGACAGATTGCTCTCGAGCTCAACGTGGCGAAGCATACCCGAACCTGGCTTGCGGCGCGTTGCGTAGTCGCTGCTAAGTTGCTGGGCCATTCCACCTCCCAAAAAGTCGCTACCGAACGACACCACCAAATTGGCAGCGGTTAGGTCAACGTACGGAAGGGCGCGAACTCCGATGAGCGATTCCCACACGTCCAAGTTGTTGGACTGAGACACCGCGTCGAGTTCGACGTGCTGGAAGTTGGCATACGCTTGGCGCAGGCGCTCAATCGCAGCTTGAAGTGAAGGACTGAAGACGCTCGAGGTCAACAGAACAAACTGGGTGCCTTGGGCTAAGGCGGCGTCGGCGGCCTTCTTCAGCGAGGCTTCAACGGTCGACCAGTCACTCTCTTTGCCGTTCAAAACGGGACCGCGCAGGCGAGCTGAGTCGTACAGCGAAAGCACGCTGGCTTGTGCACGGGCGTTGGTTCCGCGGTTAAAACGGCCTGCGTCACCGGGCTCAATCTTAATGGGGCGACCCTCACGCGTCTTGACTAAAACTGATGCGTAGTCCTGACCGTCGGTATAGGCCGTGGCATAGAACGACGGAACGCCTGGAGTCAGGCTATCCGGCTTCACTACGTAAGGTACGCTCTCAATAATGGGTTGCTCGCACGCAGCCAAGGTGGCGGCGGCGGTGCTGAAGCCCAAGAACTTCAAAAAGTCACGGCGGCTCGTTTGAGCTTCCATGCTGCGCTCGTCGGCCAAAAAGACGTCGGCCGGAATGTCTTGTGCGAATTCGTTTTCGGCCAGACGCTGCGAAACTTCGGTGTTCGCGAGCTGGTCGAAGCTCTTCCAGTACACTTTATTACTTGCCATAGGATTGTTCGCTTAGTAGTGGCACTTGCCGCATTCGAGGCCGCCAATGTTAGCAGCCGTAATTTTTTCATCGTGGAAGCGCTCGACAAGGCGGTCGCTAATTGAGGCGGAACCGTCAATCGAACCCGCGTAGTAGCCGTTGTCTCCCTTGATTTCGGTTTCGCGGTGGCAGTTGATGCACCATCCCATCGTGAGTTCGCTGAACTGGTATAGTTCTTCCATCTCTTGTACCGGACCGTGGCAGGTCTGGCACTCGATCTGGCCGGCATTAACGTGCTGGGCGTGGTTAAAGTAGGCCAAGTCAGGCAGGTTGTGAATGCGAATCCACTGGATTGGCTTTTGCTCGTAGCCCTCGATGTAGGTCCGCGCCTCAGGATCCCAGCCGATTGCGGCGTAAATCTTGGCGATTTCAGGAGAGCGCTCGCCACCATACTTAAGGTTACCGGAAGCGTCCACGACCTCTGAGCCGTCGATGTACATGTGGCAGTTCATACACACGTTCGCCGAAGGAATACCCGAATGCTTGCTGTGGCGTGCGCTGCTGTGGCAGTAGTTGCAGTCCACGCCGTTCTCACCCGCGTGAATCTTGTGACTGAAGGCAATAGGCTGAGCGGGCTGGTAGTTCTGCTCCACGCCGATACCCATGAGGAAGCTGTACAACGCATACAAGAAGCCCAACGCCACAACCACAGTCAAGAAGGTCATGAAGCGCTTGTTGGCAACCAGAATGCGGCTAAATACGCCAAGGTCCTCAACCAGATTCGTGGGATCCTCTCCGTTTAGTTGCTTGAGCGTGTTGCGCACACGAAGCAGCAAGTACAAGTTGATGAGCAAGAATCCGCCAAGGAGGTACACCAACCACGGTGATGACGAGTCCCCGCCTTCTGCTGGTGCGGCTACCGCGTCAGCAGCCGGTGCAGGTGCCGCCTTTTTGTCGCCCTCAATGGTGTAGGCAAGAATGCTCTTGATGTCGTCGTCGGTCAACGCCGGGAATGCCTGCATGACTGAACCTCCGTACTCTTCAAATATGGCAATCGCGTCCCGATCGCCTGAGGCGCGAAACTCCGCATTGTTGCGAATCCACTTGAGGAGCCATTCCTCTGAGCGACGCTGGGTCACGTCGCCGAGGGCTGGACCCACGAGCTTCTTGTCGAGCTTGTGGCAGCTCGCACAGTTCGCTTTAAATAGTTTTTTGCCGGCTTCGGCGCTGACCTCGCCCGAGGCAGATATGCTTAATAGACTGATTGACAGAATCGTAAGAAACGAGCGTCGAATCAGCGAAGCAATTGGTGAGAAACGCATGCGCATACTGTGGTGTAATCTGTTGCTTTTAAAGCTCCGCAAAAGTACGACAGAACGAGGTCGGGCATAATTATTCCCGGCATAGGCATTTTTAATTTAAAACCGTTCTAAACAAGCGTGCTTCACAGATGCAGCCTCAAAAAATTCCGCTACTTTTGAACTCATGATTGCTCTAATCCTCGCGCTTCACCTCACTACCTCGGATTCAGTGATCACTGGTCGCGGATCAGCCCTTCATTCCTACTGGGAGTCAAGTGCGAACGCCCAGAAATCCGCGCGAAATGCAAGCGGTAGCCAGGGGGCCGAGCGCTACAGTGTTCAGGTGTACGCCGGACGCCGCGCGGACGCCAATGCGGTGTATGCCCGCCTCACGGATTCAGTGGGGGCCGTGGTTCCGGTGGTCCTGCACTTTGACGAGCCACAGTTTAAAGTTTTTGTAGGAGTGTACGGAAGTCGGCTTGAAGCCGAATACGCCCTGCGCAAGTGGCGCGCACGCTTCCCGACGGCATTTGCCGTTCAGGCTCCGAATCAGCGATTCAAAAAGGGCTCGAGCGTACGCTGAAGCGCGGCCGCGGGAACAACGCCCGACTGGCGCCACAGCACCTCACCGTTGCGAAAGAGTGCCAACGTGGGCACACCCTGAATTCGGTAGGTCTGAGCCACCGAAGGGTTGCGGTCTACGTCAATTTTGACGATGCGAAGGCGCCCCTCCATAAGTCGGTGTAGTTCCACCAGAATGGGAGCCATGCTCTTGCACGGCCCGCACCATTCTGCGAAAAAATCTACAAGGACGGGGTCGTCCCCACCAACGAGTTCGTTGAACTTGGCGTTCATTTCTTAACCACTGGTTTGCGGGCAGCCATCCAAGCTCCCATTCCGCCTTGAAGGTGGTAGACCTTGGTAAAGCCAGCCGCCTTGAGCTTTGAAAGCGCTTGACCGCTGCGGCCACCTGACCGGCAGTACATGTAGATGGGCTTGTCCTTGCCGAGTGCCGCCATCTTGGTCATGAAGGCCGCATCGTAGAAGTCGATGTGCTTGGCGCCGGCAATCATGCCTTCGGCCACTTCGCCTGGGGTGCGAATGTCCACGACGATACCCTTTTTGGACTCGCGCTCAAACGACGCGACGTCAAGGTTTTGGGCGGACAAGATTCCGCTCGAGGCAAAGACGAGCAGTCCGACGATCCATGCGCGAAGGCGCGTCCATGGTCCGCCGTTGAGTACGTGAGTGAATCCTTTCTGTTCCATAATCGATTTGGCCATTCCCGAGCGGTTGCCCGATGCACAGCAAAGTACAAATTCTTGGTGCTTGTCCTTGAATTTTTTCGGAACCTGGGTCGCGAACTGATCCAGCGGAATATTCACGGCGCCCGGTGCGTGGCCTGAGGCAAATTCCCCAGGGCTCCGCACGTCAATGATTTTGGCGCCACGGGCCACCCATGTTTTGGGGTCCTCGGCCGGCGCGAATAGTTTTTTTAGAAATCCAAACATGGCCCTAATTACATTTTGTGAATTTGGACTTGTCCCCAACCTCCGCCGTTGAAGAGGCCGTCGAGGCCTTGGGCTTGGAGGTACATCAGGGCTTGGCCGCTGCGGTTGCCCGATGCACAGCACAGAACGATGGGCCGCGGCATGGCTTTAATGGCTTCGACTTCGTCCGGAACCGTTTGAAGGGGAATGTTCACTGCTCCGCTGACGTGGCCGCCGGCGAATTCGCCTTCACTGCGTACGTCAATAATGGTGGCGTTGGGATGATTTATGGCTTCGTTAATGGTCATGGCTTGATTTTTTAGTGAGGCAAAATTCCGCCACCTGCCAAAATCTGCGCGTGACCGCAGTCACCATTAAATGTTTAACCAGCCATCGTGTGGTAGACTGCCTGGACGTCTTCGTCTTCTTCGATCTTCTCGAGGAGCTTTTCGACGTCGGCCTGCTGCTCGGGCGTCACGGTCTTGGTGTCCATCGGGATTCGCTCAAAACCCGAGGTGAGGATTTCGATTCCGCGCTCTTCAAGAGCCTTGGTGATGGCGCCGTACTCACTGAAGGGCGCGTACATGAAGATGGTGTCCACGTTCTTCTCTTCGTCGTGCTCGATAAAGAGCTCTTCGACGCCGTAGTCGATCATCTCAAACTCAAACTCCTCGAGGTCGATCGTGCCTTTGGGGATTTTGAAGTTGCACTTGCGCTCAAACATAAACTCGACGGAACCGCTGGTGCCGAGGCTTCCGTTGTACTTATTGAAGTACGAGCGGACGTTGCCCACGGTGCGGGTCGCGTTGTCGGTGGCGGTTTCGACGAGGATGGCGATTCCGTGCGGACCGTAGCCTTCGTAGACCATCTCCTTGTAGTCCGCCTGATCCTTGCTCGTAGCGCGCTTGATGGCGCGTTCCACGTTGTCCTTGGGCATGTTGGCGTCGCGGGCGTTCTGCATCAAGGCCTTGAGGCGCGAATTGGCCTCAGGGTTGGGGCCGCTCTCTTTGACGGCCATGATGATGTCTTTGCTGATGCGGGTAAAAACCTTGGCCATCGAGGACCAACGCTTCATTTTGCGAGCCTTGCGGTATTCAAATGCGCGTCCCATGCGGAATGTGTGTTCGTTCGTAGTATTTGGTCTGCAAACCTACGGCAGCGGCCGACTATTCTGCCGTCCAGGTGCGGCCGGAATACAGTACATCGTGAAGCGGGCGAGTCCCGGCTTGGTGGCTTGCCGCAAAGACCGGGCGTTCGGCGGCATAGAGCACTCCAAAGGGGCGCAGCGGGCCCTCGAGTGCAGCGAGGGCAAAGGCTTTAAGGCGATCTGAGGGGTCGTGCACCCAAGCGTCCGCGAGGCTGAATTCGGATCCGAGCTCACGGATTTCGGGCCGACCTCCGTTCCACGCGAGGGCGTGGGTGGGCTCGGTTCCGCCGCAGGCAATGGGTTTGCCCGCCTCAAGAAATACAGAATGCAGCGCCTGTGTGGATTTGTCAGTCCAAACCTCAAACGCACCGTCGTGAAAGACGTTGCAGTTTTGGTAGATTTCGAGCAGCGCGGAACCCTGGTGGGCCTGACTCTGGGCGAGCTGGTCGCGAAGGTGGGCCGGATTGCGGTCCATGCTGCGGGCAACCCAGGTGGCACCGGCTCCAAGCGCCAATGTAAGCGGATTCAGCGGATGGTCGACGCTCCCGCGGGGGGTCGACTTCGTCACCTGTCCCTCTTTGCTCGTCGGCGAAAACTGGCCCTTGGTCAGCCCGTAGATCTCGTTGTTGAACAGCAAGATGGGCACGTTGAGGTTGCGGCGAAGGGCGTGAATGAGGTGGTTGCCTCCAATGCTCAGCGCATCGCCGTCACCGGTGATGATCCAAACGTCGAGATCGGGGTTCGCCAACTTGATTCCAGTGGCCACCGCGGGGGCGCGGCCGTGCAGCGAATGGATTCCGTAGCTGTCGACATAGTAGGGCAAGCGGCTGCTGCAGCCGATTCCGCTTACCACCACGGTGCGGTCGGGATCAGACCCCGTGCTCGCAAGCACCTCGGTGAACTGCTTCAGAATGCTGTAGTCGCCGCAGCCGGGGCACCAGCGAACTTCTTCGGCGCTTTGAAAGTCTTTGGCGGTCAATTCCATAGCTCAGCGAGTTCTTCGGTGGTAAACGGCTGTCCGGTGGTTTTGCATACGGATTCCACGCGGCGGGCCCAAAGACCCTGCAGGTGGTGTGCGAGCTGACCCTCGTTCATTTCAACCACCACCACGCGGCGGTAGCGGTCGGCGGTCGCCTTGAGGTCCGGGTGAAGGGGATGCAGGTGGCGCAGGTGGATGTAGTCCACGTTCTGACCCGCCGCAGCGCGTCGTTCCACGTCGCTGCGCACCGCCCCATAGGTCGAACCCCACGCAAGCACGAGGGTGTCGGCCTCAGGACAGCACTGAACGATTTCGAGTGGGCCGTACAGTCGGGCTGCGGCATCAACTTTGGCAGCTCGGGCCGTGACCATCGCTTGGTGGTTCGCGGGGTCGTAGCTAATGCGCCCCGTACCTACCTCACCCTCAAGGCCGCCGATGCGGTGGGCTCCTCCGGGAGTTCCGGGAGTCACCCAAGGGCGCACGCCGTGGGCGTCGCGGGCATAGGGCTCTTCGCCAGCGGAACCGCGGGGCGGTGTAATGCTCGGCAGCTCATCTACGTCAGGGATGCGCCACGGCTGAGCGCTTCCGGCAATGTAAGCGTCCGACAGCACGATGACCGGCGTCATGCACTCCACCGCAATTTTCACCGCGAGCAGCGTGGTATCAAACGCGTCGGCGGCGCTGCGCGCAGCCAACACGGGCAGCGGAGCCTCCCCATGCCGACCGTGAAGCGCCTGGGTTAGGTCGCTCTGCTCGGTTTTGGTAGGTAATCCGGTCGAGGGTCCGCCGCGCTGCACGTCAATGAGCACCAGAGGCAATTCGGTCATCACCGCCAAGCCCAGACCTTCAGCTTTGAGACTCAATCCGGGGCCCGAGGACGCGGTCACGCCAATTCCGCCCGCAAACGAAGCACCCAAGGCAGAGGTCACCGCGGCGATCTCGTCCTCGGCCTGAAAGACGGTCACGTGCTCGGGCTGAAGCTTGGCCAACTCGTGCAAAATATCTGAAGCCGGCGTGATCGGGTAGCTCGAATAGAGCATCGGCCTCCCAAGCTGGTGGGCCGCTGCCGCAAGTCCAAGTGCCACGGCATGTGAACCGTTGATGGTTTTGAAGGTTCCGCACTCGACCCCGTGTTGCTCAAGTTCGACGCGGTAGTCCTGGACCTCGAGGGTCTCTGCAAAGTTGAGGCCCGCCTTGTAGGCTAAAATGTTGGTCTCGTTTTCGCGAAATAACGCGAGGAGTTCGGCCTCAACCACTTCAGTAGGCATGCTGTACATCCAGGTGAGGATTCCGAGCACCAGCATGTTGCGCGCACGCATCTTGTCGCGTTGGCCCAGCGAAACCTCAGCCAGAGCCCCAAGGGTCAAGTCTTTCACCGGAACCTCAAGCACCCGGAATCGCTCACGCGCCGAGGCGAGCAAATCGGCATCAGCTGGGAGCTTCGCCAACGCCAGGCTTCGCGCGTCAAACCCCTCGATAGCCGCGATCAAGAGACCACCTGTCTTGAGCTGGCTCGCATACTTCGTGTAGGCGGCCGCATTGAACGCCACGAGGCAGTCGGCGCGCGCGCCGGGATCGTGAATGGTATCGGACGCGATGCGAAACTGAAACCCTGAAACACCACTAACCGTGCCCTGCGGAGCGCGGATTTCGGCCGGAAAGTCCGAAAGCGTCCGAACATCGCGGCCCGACTGGGCTGCTGCGCGCACGATTTGGCCTCCGAGCAACTGGATTCCGTCCCCGGAATCGCCCGCAAGAAGAACGACGACGCTACGCATGATCCAAAGCAACGACCTCTTCGATTTCGGGCGCGTGACTTCGGACACTGTTCTCGACGCCGAGCTTGAGGGTGGTTTGGTTGACGCTGCAGCCGTGGCAGGCTCCCAAGAGGCGCACAAACACACGCGGAACCTCGATTTTCACCAATTCGATTCCACCTCCGTCGCTCTCGAGGAAGGGTCGCACTTCAGCAAGCGCCTTTTCGATGCGGTCCTCGAGCGTCATACGTCGCGCTTGGTGGTTGTGCAGCCGGCCATGGTCGTGATGCGCACGGCTTCGGTGGGCGGAAGGTTTGAAACACGGTCCGCCAAGGCCGAAACGACATTGCGGGCCAAGTCGATAAATGCATCGCGAACCACACCATCCTGCTGAAGGGCGGCGGGGCGACCCACGTCTCCGGCTTCGCGAATGCTCTGGACCAGCGGTAGCTCCCCAAGGAAAGGCACGTCAAGCTGCTCGGCGAGGTTGCGGGCGCCGTGGCGGCCAAAAATGTGGTACTGCTCGTCGGGGTGTGCCGGCGGCGTGAAGTAGGCCATGTTCTCGGCGATTCCGAGCACCGGAATTTGGATCGCATCCATTCGGAACATACCCACTCCTTTGCGGGCATCCGCCAACGCCACAGCCTGAGGTGTGCTCACCACAACTGCACCGGTAACGGGCAAGGCCTGAACGAGGCTGAGGTGAATGTCGCCCGTACCAGGAGGCAGGTCCACCAGCAAAAAGTCAAGTTCGCCCCAATGGGTCTCTTGAAGCATTTGGTTGAGGGCCTTGGTGGCCATCGGGCCGCGCCATACGACGGCTTGGTCGGTTCCGGCAAAGAACCCAATCGACATGATTTTCACGCCGTAGGCCTCGACCGGGTCCATCTTGCGGACGCCGTTGACTTCGATTCCGCCCGGATTCGCGTGCTGCACATCAAACATGATGGGCATGCTCGGCCCGTAGATGTCCGCATCGACCACCCCCACGCTAAAGCCCATTTCAGCCAGCGAAACAGCAAGGTTGGCTGTCACCGTCGACTTACCTACTCCACCCTTGCCTGAGGCCACAGCGATGACGTGCTCGACCCCGGGAATCGGCTTGCCGCGCAGGACATTGGCATTTTCGGCCGGAGCCGGCGTGCGCACCTCAAGGTTCACCTTTACCGCCACTTTAGCGTCAATCGTGTGCACCGCCTTCATGAGGTCTACCTCAAGGCGTTTTTTTTGAGCGAGGGCGGCACTATCGCTCACTACATCCAGCTCAACTTCGCCGCCGAAGATCTGAATATTCTTCACGTGGCCGGATTCAACAAGGAGTCCGTTGCCACTGGCGTTGGTCACCTGATGAAGCGCCTCAAGAACTGCTGATTTGGTCATAGCTGCAAAGGTAGCACCCACGGCTCCGCGCCGCAGGTGGCATTAGTCAATTGAGGTAAGTTCGGCCGGAAGCTTTTTGTTCGCCAACTGCCCGCACGCAGCGTCAATGTCTTTGCCGCGCGAATGGCGGACTTTGGCCACGACTCCGACGCGCGCGAGCCCGTCGACGTAGGCTTGTAGTGCCTCTGGCGCAGCTTGGCGAAAGCGCTCGTCCCCAATAGCGTTGTACTCAATCAAGTTGACTTTGCACGGAACCCGCTTGGCCAGTTCCACCAGTGCCCGTACGTCCTCGGGTTGGTCGTTGACGTCGCGCCACACCACGTACTCGAAGGTCACCTTGCGCTTCGTGACGGAATACCAGTACTCCAGACTCGAACGGAGTTCAGCAATCGGCGCCACATCGTTGACCGGCATAATCTGGGCCCGCACCTCGTCGCGTGCGGAATGCAGCGACACCGCAAGGTTGAACTTCACCCCGTCGTCCGCGAGCTTGCGAATCATCTTCGGCAGCCCCACCGTGCTGAGCGTGATGCGCTTCGGCGACAGTCCCAGCCCTTTGGGCGAGGTAATGCGGTCGATGGCCTCGAGCGTGTTTTTGTAGTTCATCAGCGGTTCGCCCATGCCCATAAACACGATGTTGGTCAGCGGACGGCCGAACTCAGTGGTTCCCTGCTCGTGAATGGCCCGTACCTGGTCGTAGATCTCGTCGGGCTCAAGGTTGCGCATGCGCTTGAGGCGGGCCGTCGCGCAGAACGCGCAGCCCATGGCACAGCCCACTTGGCTCGAAACGCAGGCCGTAATTCGCTTTTCGGTCGGAATCAGCACGCTTTCGACGACCAACCCGTCGTGCAGGCGCACGGCATTCTTTAGTGTGCCGTCGCTGGAACGCTGCACCGACTCAATGCGCTGGGGGCGGAACTCAAACTCCTCTGCCAACTTAGCCCGCAAGGTTTTGGGCAAGTTGGACATGTCGTCAAAACTCTGGGCGCCCTTGGCCCACAGCCAATCGTAGACCTGATCAGCGCGGTATGCGGGCTCACCCCACGCGGCAAAGTGTGCGCGAACCTCCTCGCGCCGAAGGCTTCGAAAATCGGGCTTTGCAGACATTAGTTGCGCTCGGGGCGGAGGCTCATAAAGACCCACTTTCCGCGCTTCGAGCCGGGAATAACCGCCTCTCCTGGCGTCCCCAAGTACGAACGACCGCGGCGCGGCATCAAGATCGCCTTCTCTTTGCGGTTTTCAATCAGCGGAGTGTAGACAAGTGTGCCGTCAGGCTTGAGGGTGACCTGCACAAGGTTGGCCTTGCGGGCAGCCGCCATGCGCTTGGGCGCTTGATTTTTGGCCCAGCGCTGGTCGTTTCCGCGCGTGTCGTTAAACAAAAACTGAAAGTTCTCGCGGTCGCGCACCAGCAAGAATCCAGAATTAACTCCGCCGTCGTTGGCTGAGTACTGCTGCTTGGGAATCACCGAAACGCGCTCGATTTCGCCCTGAGCGTCGACCATCATCGCCCAGATGTTGTCGTAGTAGTAATAGTAGTTCGTAACAGTTCCGTTGCGGGTTTGGGTCGTGACCACCACCATGTCGTAGTCCTCCATCAGCACGAGGCTGCCGCCGCCTTCCCGCGGAACCATTCCGCGAAACACGTACGACTCGTTCGACACACCCTTACGGCGCGCACGGGCAGAACCGTCTTTGCGGCCGTCGTTGATGTAGTCAAACTCGCGAAGGTTCATGAAATCTGAAGTCAATGGCTCAATCGTGCTTTGGTCGAGGGTCATGTAAAACATACCACTGGTCGACCCGTAGCGCTTGTCTGAGTACATGCCGCTGATCGCGATTTTACCCGGGATTTGGTCGGCCTCTACGCCGATTCCGCCCACCACAAACTTGTCTTTAAGGCCAAGGTCAACTTCTTGAAAAACCTCGTCGTTGGGATTCGCATGCAAGATGAAGAACTCCTGGTTGGGAGCAAACAGCTGGCGCTTCTCGTTCTTGGCGCGGTCCGGGCGGCGTGCAGCGAGAATGTAGACGTCCCCGTTGATCGCGTAGTCCACATCCATCATACTGACGTTGCGGGACGCGTAATCCAACTTGACTGAGGCTCCCCCCAACGGATTGCCCTCGCGGTCAAAGCGCTTGACCTCAACCTGGACTTCTTCTTTTCGGTCCTCTTCGGGGAAGCTCACCACGGCGAAGCTCGTGGCATTGTAGTTCCAGCTCACTTTGAATCTCCCCATGTAGGCGCGCTTGGCAGTGATACGGTCGAGCTCAATAAAGTCTGAAATGTTCCCGTCGGCATCGATGGTGCGCAGCAGCACGTAGCGCACGTCGTCCACCTTGGAGTATGCCTGGTAAAACACGTAGGTCGTCGGACCGAAGGTGACCATACTGTGAAAGCTCATCGGTGCATCGCGGTACTTGTCGATGGTCTCCTCGACTTGCCACACTTGCTCCATGCTAAAGCGGTCGTAGCGGGCGTAGTAGTACTTGGCCTTGCGCAGAAGGGAACGGGACGTGCTCCCGTAGGTCATAAAGTTGGCGGAATCCAGACTCGTCACATAGTCAAGCTGAATTTCGCGGTTTTTGTAGTTCCGACTCCAGCGAACTTCAATGGTTTCGGAATCTTGAGCTAAACCAGCTGTAGAGAGCAGTACAGCTCCCAAAAGAAAAAGGGCAAATCGCTTCATCGGTCAAAGTTACTTCATTTCAAAGTGGCAAGAATTTTGCCGAAAGCAAGACCATTATCTTTACGTCATGAATTTTCGCACGCTCTTTTTTACCCTAGCCGCCTTCATTGCGGTCGACTCCACAGCGCAAGTCACCGTCAAACGCTATAATGTGGACGGCACGACGGCATCAAGTTCTTCAAATTCTTCGAAATCGGTGCGGAATCGGAACCGCATGATTGCACGCTACCCCACCGCCGTGAAGTTCAATGTGACCCCATTCTTCTCGGGCCACTACCCCATTTCGATAGAACAGCGCCTCAGTCCCTACTTTACCATTGAAGCCGGACTCGGACTCACACTGCACAACACGATTGACGCATTTGTCGATGAGGCCATCTTGTGGAGCAACAATTCGTTTTACAGCTTAGATAGCCGTGTACGTCCGGGCTCGAGCCAAACGCTGAACATCAAGGTGTTCCCTGGCGGAGACTCGTACGACGACGGATTTTACATCGGTGCGTTCATTCAAAACCGCCGCTACAATAAAGTCTTTGATGGCATCGACGGTCCCATCACCAGCTTTAAGCAAAACTTTGACCAAGGGATTATGATGGGCTACCACATTCGCTCGAGCGATCGCTTTTTGGTGGATTTGAGCCTTGGCTTGTCCAATCGACTCGTGAACTTTCCCATCGTAGCTGAGAACTACACGATTGACCCATTTACCGGACAAGAGCTATACCAAGCCTACATTGATGAAAGCAGAGATGGCCGCTACCGAAACATCGGAATTTTTATGGGGCTAAAGGTAGGCTACCTTATGGGCAGCGGCCGCTAAATTGCCGTACGCATAAAAAAAGCCGACCCGTTGGGTCGGCTTTTTTTTATGGGTATGAATCTGCTTACACGAACATAAGCGCATCGCCGTAGCTCAAGAATCGGTAGTTCTCTTTCACCGCAGTATTGTAAATGTCCATAGTGAGTTCATACCCCGCAAAAGCTGCGGTAAGCATTAACATGGTCGACTGAGGCGCATGAAAGTTGGTAATCAAACTGTTGACCACCTTAAACTCGTGCGGGGGGAAAATAAACTTGGACGTCCATCCGTTGCCCGACTTGATGCGGTGGTCTGTAATTGATGAGGACTCTAGCGATCGAATGACGCTGGTGCCCACAGCGCAGACCTTGCGGCGTTCCGCCTTTGCTTGATTGACTCGCTCTGCAGTATTTGGGTAAATCCAGTACTGCTCTGACTCCATCTTGTGCTTCGAAAGGTCCTCGACTTCGACCTGGCGAAAGGTTCCGAGTCCGACATGCATGGTCATCTCCACCGTATCGATGCCCTTGATTTCGAGCTTTTTCATCAAGTTTTTACTGAAGTGCAGCGAAGCCACTGGTGCGGCAACGGCTCCTTCAACCTTGGCAAAAATGCTCTGGTAGCGCTCGGCGTCTGCATCTTCGAGCGGACGCGTAATGTACTTGGGCAATGGTGTCTCGCCCATCTCTTTGAGCTTCAGGCGGAACTCTTCGTAGCTTCCGTCAAAGAGGAAGCGAAGGGTACGTCCGCGCGAAGTTGTGTTGTCGATGACTTCGGCTACAAGGCTGTCGTCGTCTCCGAAGTAAAGTTTGTTTCCGATTCGGATTTTGCGGGCGGGATCCACCAGCACGTCCCACAGACGGCTCTCTGCGTTGAGTTCGCGAAGCAGGAACACCTCAATCAAGGCACCCGTCTTTTCTTTGTTGCCCCACATACGGGCCGGGAAAACCTTTGTATTGTTGATTACCAGAAGGTCGCGTGGCTCAAAGAAATTGGCTAGGTCGCGAAAGTAGTGGTGCTCAATGCTTCCGGATTCCCGATTCACCACCATCAAGCGCGCGTCGTCGCGAAAATCAACAGGATGCTGCGCGATTTGCGCTTCAGGCAATTCGTAGCCAAAGTGGGAGAGCTTCATTTTCATAGGGGGCAAAGGTACCCTTTTGAACTAGGCCTTGTCAAGTGTGAACCGCAATTGCCTTTTCGCGGTTAATTTCACAGTATGGGAACCGACTTAGAACGCACACTTTTAAACCGAAGCGCGGGCGACGCCGAGGCTTGGGAACAATGGCTTGCCAGCGATGAGGCGCAGCGCAGCAAATTGGCAGAACCCTTTCAGCGCGAGGGCCAGCTTCCGCTAGAGGCGATGGTGCGCGACCGCATCGTCCACGAAGACCACTTAAAGTCGCTGTGTGTGGACTACCGACTGCGCTTTTTGGATGCCAACCACTTTGCGGGACAGATTCCGTACGAAGCCGTTGCGGCAATGGAGCGCCTCGACGCCGCGGCCGGAACCCGTTTGAACGGATACAAAATTGTGGCTCCCGCATCGCTCTTTCGCCTGACGTACCAAGACAAGGACCCCTTGCTCCTGCTCGAGCTCGGCGGGGGCTACCACTACTTGGTGCACAAGTGGGGCGGTGAAGTGAATCCGCTGCGCCGCATGCTGATGTACCCACTTCGCTCGTTCAAAACCATGATTCAGAGCATCTTAGTATTTTGTGCCGTCGTGGCCTTAGCCGTACCCGAATCCGTCATTGGGGCCCACTCGGGCTTTGTGCGCGGAATTTTCTTTTTTTACCTGCTCTTCGCCACTTCAGCGATGGCCGCACTCTATGGATTTTCGCGCGCGAAAAACTTCAGCGAAAACCTCTGGACCTCGCGCTACGACGACTGAACCGCGGCGAGCACTTCGTCCAGCGACGACATCGCCGAGAACGGAACCACCTCGGTGCGGCGCAATGCCGTGAGGTAGGCTCCGCAGCCCAAATGCTGACCCATGTCGTGGGCGAGCGATCGGATGTATGTCCCTTTGCCGCAACCCACAGTTAGTTCCCACACGTCGGGAGCGAGTGCCGTGATTTCAAGGCGGTGGATCTGTACGGGGCGGGCTTTGATCTCGGCAGTCTTGCCGCTTCGGGCTAATTCGTAGGCCCGCGCTCCGTCGATTTTTACCGCGCTAAATAGGGGCGGAACCTGCAGCACCTCTCCCGTGAACTTCGCGATGAGCGAAGCAGCTAATTCTTCGGTAAGCTCGGGGATCGGTTGACCGCTGGGTTGCTCTGGAGTCTCTGCATCGTAGCTCGCAGTAACAGCGCCCAACTTCAGGGTGGCTGTGTAGGTCTTGGCTCCCGCCATTACGGATTCGATGTCCTTAGTCGCACGTCCGACGGCAAGCACGAGCATTCCGGTGGCCAAGGGATCCAGCGTTCCCGCATGGCCAATTTTGATTCGGGTTGCGTAGCGCTTCTTGAGGGCGTTGCGGACCTTGGCGACCACGTCAAACGAGGTCCAACCTAAAGGCTTGTCTACGGAGATCCAGAATCCCGCACGGGCCTCCTCGAGGTCCGTGGGTATGCTTAACTGACGACGGTCCACACGCTGGCAACCGTTCCGACCGCGAAGCAGTAGTACGCGAAGTACTTAAGCTTGGCGCGCTTGACGAGGCGGATCATCGCCCGACAGGCCCAAAGTCCCGTGACAAAGGCCGCCGCAAATCCAACGACCAAGGGAAGCAGTGGCTCACTCGACGATCCGGGATTGGACGCCAAATCGGCCACGTCGAGAATCATTTTACCCATGATCAACGGAACGACCATCAAAAACGAAAACCGCGCCGCGTGCTCTCGGTCAATTCCCAGCAAAACACTAGTGCTGATGGTGGCTCCGCTTCGTGAAATTCCGGGAAGAATGGCAATAGCTTGCGCAATGCCCACTGCAAACGCGTCGCCAACCGACACCTTTTTGTGGGTTTTTTTGGCGCGGTCGGCCATCAGCAGCAGCAGACCCGTGATAATGAGCATGGCACCGACAAGGAGCGTAGAGTCTTCAAAAAGCCCTTCAATAGCATCTTCAAAAAGCAGGCCTACAAATGCTGCAGGAATCATGGACACGAGGATGGACCCCGCGAAGCGGCGGTCCTCTTCATGCCCCTTGATGAGACCTTGGACCACCGAGACGATGTCCTTGTAAAAGACCACTACGGTCGCCAGCGCGGTGGCCGCGTGGACCGTCACCGTGAACAGCAGACCACTGCTGCCGGACACTTCGACACCAAGCAGGTTTCGGCCCAACTCGAGGTGCCCCGAAGAGCTGACGGGCAGGAATTCCGAGAGACCCTGAATGATACCCAGGATGATCGCACTGAGCCAATCCATGGATTACTCGGCTTTGGGTTTGCGCATAATGGCCCAGACCTCGACAGCGAAACCGACGACGATCAAAAAGGGAGCAACTACGATACGGCGCGCGCTAAAGAGCTCTGGATTGTAGACGTTGGGGTCTTCAGAGCCTCCGCCTGACATGAGTACAAAGCCCAAAACAATCAGGGCAATTCCGGCGAGCATGAGCACGTAGTTGCCGCGCTGAAAAAGGAAGGTAGTCTTCATCGTTCGTAAAGTTGGTTGGTGTTCAATGCGAGGTATCGGCGTACGGCCAATGCGGTAGATGCGGTGGTCAACGCGACCCCAATGAAGGTTTGAGCTGCGGCCAAGGCGCCCCAAAGGCTCCACGTCAAGCTCACCGCGAGTCGCGGCCACTCATTGATGAGAAGGGCGTAGGTCGCGGCCAAAATAAGTGCCGCAGTGAGTCCGCCCAAGGCGCCAAGAATGAGGCCCTCCTTGAGAAACGGCTTGTGAATAAATGCTTTAGTGGCCCCGACAAGCTGCATGGTCTTGAGGGTGAATCGGCGGGCATAAATAGCGAGGCGCAAGGCGTTGTTGATCAGCATCAAACTCACAATTAGCAGGATGGCCACCGCGGCGAGCATCGCCGTATTGATTTTACCCACATTTTGGTGAATCACCGAAACGAGGTCGCGGTCGTAGACCAGGTTTTCGACAATCGAAGCCTTGAGAAAGCGCTCTTGAAGCTTGGCGAGTTGGTCGGGGCTGACAAAGTCAGCTTTCAGCTTGACATCGATCGCATCACTCAAGGGATTGAATCCGAGAAAGTCGACAAAGTCCTCGCCAAGGTCCTTCTGAAACTGCTCGGCCGCCTCTTCTTTGCCCACAAAGCGAAGGCTGCGGATCTCGGGTTCGTCGGACCAATCCTTGATAAAGGCGTCCGCCTTTTCTTGGGTTGCATCGGATTTGAGAAAGAGCGTGAACGTAAAATTCTCTTTGAGGTCGTCGGTCAGAACCCGTGACTGGTAGGCCAGTGTGGCCATGATTCCCGTCAAAAAGAGCACGAGGCCGATGCTGAGCACCACCCCGGCGTACGAAAAGCGCACCCGGCGCTTGTTGAAGGCTTCTTCTCCCTGTGCTTTGGCCATGGGACAAATCTACGCGAAATCCGAGGCACGGGGCTACTTTTGCGCCCATGGAATACCGACCAACCGAATGGGATGCCCGCGCGCAGCAGTTATGGCGCAGTCTAGATGTGTACCGAGCGGATTTTCCGTCGGATCGGAATCCGTTTTACGTGCTCGATATGTTTCCCTACCCGTCCGGTGCTGGCCTGCACGTCGGACACCCGCTCGGATACATTGCCAGCGACATCGTCAGCCGATTTAAGCGCCACCAAGGATTTAACGTGCTGCACCCAATGGGCTTTGACGCCTTTGGCCTCCCCGCGGAACAGTACGCCATTCAGACCGGCCAGCACCCCGCCGTCACGACCGAGGTCAACATCGAGCGCTACCGCGAGCAACTCAACCGCCTCGGTTTGGGCTTTGACTGGAGCCGCGAGGTGCAAACCTGCGACCCCGACTACTACCGCTGGACGCAGTGGGTCTTTATTCAGCTGTTCGGAGCCTGGTACAACAAGCAAAGCGAGCGCGCGGAGCCGATCGAAACGCTTGTGGCGCACTTGACCGCGCGAGGCACCGAAGGCCTGAACGCCGCCCACCACGGCGAACCCCAATGCACCGCGGCCGAATGGGCCTCCATGAGCGCGGCGCAGCGCGAAGCGCTGCTGCAGCACTTCCGCCTCGCCTACCGCAGCGAGTCACTGGTGAATTGGTGTCCGGCCCTCGGAACCGTCCTGGCCAACGACGAAGTCGTCAACGGCCTCAGCGAGCGCGGCGGCCATCCCGTCGTGCAAAAGCCCATGCTTCAGTGGTCCATGCGCATCAGCGCCTTTGCCCAACGCCTGCTCGACGGCCTCGACGAGTTGAACTGGAGCGATAGCATCAAAGAGTCGCAGCGCCACTGGATCGGCCGCAGCCAAGGTGCGCGGATTCGGTTTAAGGTGCTTGCCGGCAACGCCGGCGAGGTTGGCGAGGTTGGCAAGGTTGGCAAGGTTAGCCAGGTTGGCGAGGTTGGCGAGGCTGGCCAGGTTGGCGAGGCTGGCCAGGTTGGCCAAGGAGCCAACGAGCCAACGAGCCAACGAACTAACGAGCCCATGAGCTCAGGAGCCAATGAACCAACGAGCCAACGAGCTAACGAGCCAAGGGG
>CBFHNK010000001.1:0-84815 GCA_965657195.1 uncultured Schleiferiaceae bacterium | reverse complement strand
GCGGCATCGGTGCCGCCCTGCTCGCCGCACACCGCGGCGTGGACGTCTTTTTGAGCGAAGGCAAAAACCTCGGCCCAGGATACCGCGCTGAACTTGAAGCCGCAGGGATTCCGTTCGAAGAAGGCCGGCATAGCATTGACCAGCTACTCACCGCAGAGGCGGTGGTGAAAAGCCCGGGGATTCCGCCCAGCCACCCCGTAGTGGCCGCGCTCAAGCAGGCCGGCGTCCCCATTTGGTCGGACATCGAGTGGTTCTACCAAAACTGCCCAACCGACGCCAAAATCGCCGCCATTACGGGCAGCAACGGTAAAACCACGACTACGAGCTGGCTCGGCCACATTTTGCGCCAAGCCGGAGCCAACGTTCACGTAGGCGGCAACATCGGGGTGGGCGCAGGCCGCCTGCTCTTGGAGCCCGACGCCGACGTTTACGTCCTTGAGGTTTCGAGCTACCAGCTCGAGGACTGCCCGAGCTTTCGCCCCGACGTGGCCGTGCTCACCAACATTACGCCTGACCACCTGGACCGATACGGAAGCCTCGAGGCCTACGCCGAGACCAAGTTCGCCATTGCGCAGCACCAGCGCAGCGAAGACGCCTTTGTCTTTTATGGCGAAGACCCCATTAGCCAGCGCTACCTCGAGCGCGTGGCCGCCAACCTCTACCCCATCTACACCTCTGAGCCCGCATCAATGCCCGCCCAAGGTGCCGCCCCCATTCCCCCGAACTACCTGATTAGAACCGCTGATTCCGAAATGACCATCGACGAACTCGCCCTGCAGGGCAAACACAATACGTTTAACGCGCTTGCCGCCGGCCTTTCAGCGCGCCTCCTTCAGGTTCGCGACGAAGCCATTCGCGAATCGCTCGCACACTTTGAGGGCCTTGAACACCGCATGGAATCAGTGGCGCATGTGGGCGGAATCCACTTCATCAACGACTCCAAGGCCACCAACGTCAACTCGACGTACTACGCGCTTGAGAGCATGACGACACCTACCGTGCTGATTTTGGGCGGAGTCGACAAGGGCAACGACTACAGCGAACTCTTTCGCTTGGTTGAGAAAAAGGTGAAGGCCATCGTGGCCATGGGCACTGACAACCACAAGATTGCCGAGGCCTTTGAGGGCCGCGTCAGCCTGCTCGCTGAGACCGCGAGCATGGAGCATGCCGTGCGTACCGCCTACCAGCTCGCGAGCAAAGGCGACACGGTCCTGCTTAGCCCCTGCTGCGCCAGCTTCGACCTCTTTCAGAACTACGAAGACCGCGGACGCCAATTCAAAACCTGCGTTCGCGCCCTCTAAACCATGGAAAACCAAGGCTTCAGCAAAATCTTTCAGGGCAGCACCCAAGTCTGGGTGGGCATGTTCTTGCTGTCGCTTTTTTCGCTCCTCCCCGTATACAGCGGCGGCGGAACCTTAAGTCACTTCTCGTTCATCCTGCTCAGCTGGGGATTGGCATTTGCCCTGCACCGCACGCCCTACCGCTTTTTTGGAAGCGTCGCGGGCTTGCTGATGGTCCTCACCTTGGGGCTTCTCGCCTTTACGTTGGCCCAGGGCCGAACCATCGGAGGCGCCAACGCCAGCCGCTGGATCAGCATCTTCGGCATATCGTTTCAAACCAGCGCCTTTGCGAACGTCATCCTCATCATGTTTGTCGCCCGCCAAATGGCCAAGCGCAAAGAAGAATGGACGTTCGGGCAGTCGTTCCGCAAAGTCCTTTGGGCCATTTTCGCCACCGTGGCGCTCATTCTGCCCGCCAACTTTTCGACGGCCGCACTGGTCTTTGTGAACGCGAGCGTGGTACTTGCTTTAGGCGGTTACCCGTTTAAGTACTTACTGCGCATCGCGGGATTGGGCGCAGCCGCACTCACCATATTTGTCGCAGCGGTCATGGTGGCTCCCAACCTCATGCCCAACCGCGTCCAAACCTGGAAGTCGCGCATCGAAACCTTTTCGGGCCAGGGCAACGAAGACGACACCTACCAAACACTTACGGCGCAGCGGGCTATCGCCGAGGGCCGCATCTTTGGTCAGGGTCCGGGTGGCGGCCTGCACAAGCACTTCTTGCCGCAGAACAACTCGGACTTTGTCTACGCCCTAATCGTTGAAGAGTACGGTCTGGTGGGCGGAACCATCGTGCTGGCCATGTACATCTGGCTCCTCTTTGCGGTGGTGCGCGTCGCCAAACGAGCGAAGGACCTCTTTGGCAAGCTCCTGGCCCTCGGAATCGGCTACGCCATCGTCCTGCAGGCCTTCATCAACATGGCGGTGGCGACCGGACTTTTTCCGGTAACGGGTCAAACGCTTCCACTGGTGAGCGCGGGCGGAACCTCGCTCCTGCTCACCTGTGCCGCTCTGGCCATGGTCATTGCCGTCAGCCGCGGAAAAGGCGACGGCGAAGACGTCGACCCCGACCTAGCGGCCGCACTCGAAAACGACTGGAACGAATCCAGCGAACCTCTTACCCAAGCCAAAGCACCGAACCTACCCAATGGCTGAGCAACTGCGCATCATTATCTCAGGCGGCGGAACCGGCGGACACATCTTTCCCGCCGTCAGCATCGCCCGCGAAATCCAAGCCCGCTACCCCCATGCCCGCATTCTGTTTGTCGGCGCTGAAGGGCGCATGGAAATGGAACGCGTCCCCGCCGCCGGATTCCCGATCGAGGGCATTCGAATCGCCGGATTTCAGCGCAAAAAACTTTGGGCCAACCTGAGCCTTCCGGGCAAAATTTGGTCGAGCCTCAAGCGCGTCCGCGCCATCATGGAGCGCGAACGTCCGCACCTGGTCGTCGGAACCGGCGGCTACGTCAGCGGCCCCACGCTGTGGGTGGCACAGCGCATGGGGATTCCGACCCTCATCCAGGAGCAAAACAGCTTTGCCGGATGGACCAACCGCTGGCTGAGCAAAAAGGCCGGCGCCATCTGCGTGGCCTACCCGGGAATGGAATCGGCATTCCCCGCCGACCGCATTCGCTTTACGGGGAACCCCGTGCGACCGGACCTCGCAGCGCTTGCTGGAACCCCGACCACCGAAGCCCTGCGCGCTGACGCCAAGCTTGCCCTCGGATTCGACCCCATCAAGCCGCTGGTGCTCATCCTTGGCGGAAGCCAAGGCGCCCGCGCCATCAACGAGGGCGTCGCGGCCTGCGAAAACATGTGGCGTTCGAGCGACATCCAAATTTTTTGGCAGTGCGGGCGCTTCTATGCCCAAGACCTCATCGCCCGCTTTGGCCAGGGCCGCGGACGCCAAATCAGCGCCTTTATCGACGACATGCCGAGCGTACTTCGCGCGGCGGACCTGGTCCTGTCACGGGCCGGAGCCGGAACCCTGAGCGAGCTCACCTGCGCGGGTTCTGCGGCGGTGCTGGTTCCGTCGCCCAACGTCGCCGAAGACCACCAAACCCACAACGCCCAGAGCCTCGTGGCCGCGGGCGCCGCTATCATTATGCCCGAAATCAACATCGCCAACCTCTGTGGGCATGTGCACGGGATGCTGTACCGCCCCGACGAACTTGAACTGCTTCGCGGCAACGCCCGCAAGCTCGCCAAGCCGCACGCCGCGGCCGACATTGTCAACGAATGCGAACGACTCTGGACATGGCGCGCGTAAACGCTTCGGACGGCATTCCCGCGCTCGACTTTTTGGGCATCGGCGGCATTGGTATGTCGTCGCTGGCTCGTTGGGCCATGGCGCGCGGAATCCCAGTTACCGGATACGACAAAACCCCTACAGCCCTTACGGACGCGTTGGCTTCTGAAGGTGCAACCCTGCGATTTGACGAATCGTTCGAGGCATGGAAGGTTCCCGCGGACGCGTGGATCATTTACACTCCGGCGATTCCCGCCGACCACCCGCAGCTGGTGGCCGCAAAGGCCCAGGGCCGTACCTTGCTGAAGCGCGCCGAGCTCCTCGGCCAGATCGCCAATTCCGGCACCTGCCTTGCGGTGGGCGGAACCCACGGCAAGACCACGACCTCAGCCATGCTCGCCTGGATCCTCAGCCAGCACCAACCAATTCAAGCTTTTTTGGGCGGAATCGCAACCAACTTCAATTCCAACTGCCTCCCCGGGCCCGCCGAAGTCAGCGTGGTCGAGGCCGACGAGTTCGACCGGTCCTTTCTGCACCTGCACCCCAGCGCCGCCGTGATCACCAGCACCGACGCCGACCATCTCGACATTTACGGCGAAGCCGACTCTGTCGTCGACGGATTCAGGGCCTTTGCCGGGCAGGTCAAGGGGCCACTGTTTGCGGGCCCGGGCTGCGCCAACCTTGCCGGAGCCGAGTCCTACGGACGCCCCGGCGACCGCTACACGTACCGAGATGTGCGCCTCGAAGACGGCGTTCAGGCCTTCACCCTCGTGCTCGACGGAACCGAGGTCGCCACCCACGCCGGGCTCCCCGGGTTGCACAACGTCGAGAACGCAGTTGCTGCTGCGGCGCTGGCCCACGCAGTGGGCATGCCCGCGGCCGCGATCGGCGAAGGGATCGCGAGCTTCCGCGGGGTCGCGCGGCGGTTTGACCGCCGCGCAAGCGCCGCTGGCCGCCACTACATCGACGACTACGCCCACCACCCCACAGAACTCACCCGATTCATCGAAGCACTGCGGGGAATGTTTCCGGGCGAAAAGGTCGCTTTGCTCTTTCAGCCGCACCTGTACAGCCGCACTCGCGACTTCGCCGCGGGATTCACCGAGGCCCTAGCGGGCGCCGACTTTGTCGGCATTCTGCCCATTTATGCAGCCCGCGAACGCGCCATGGCGGGCGTCGACAGCGCGATGCTGGCGGCCCGGATTCCGGGCGCGCAGCTCGTGCCGTACGACCGCGGCGCGGAATGGCTGGCGAGCCAGCCCGCCACCGTGGTGGCCACGGTGGGCGCGGGCGACATCGACCGACTGGTTCCGCACGTCGAACGCTTAATTCTGGGCGAATCATGAAACCCTGGATGCGCAACACCGTCGTCGTCAGCTCGTGGATCATTGGATTTGCGGGCCTTGGCTTGGGCCTTTGGGTGGCGTCCCAGCCCCGCGGAAGCCAGGTCGTCACCGGCCACACCGTCCGCATCCACCAACCCAAGGATCAAGCCCTTTTGGTGGTCGCTGACCTCACCCCCGAATTCCGCGCAGTCGGCGCCCCTTGGACCGGTGCCAGCCCTGAAGAAATCAACATTCCATTGTTAGAAGAAAAGCTGCGCGCCCACGACTTCGTCGAAAACGCAGAGGTATTTTCAACGTGGGATGGAACAGTCCGAACGATCGTGAAGCAAAAAACCGCCAAAGCCCGCATTGTCAGCGGATTGCAAAGTGTCTACGCCGACGCTAAAGGGGGCGTATTCCCGCTTTCGAAGCACGACAGTCCGCGGCTTCCGCTCGTTTCTGGCGTACACACGGCACGAGAAATCCGCCAAGCGCTTCAACTTTTGGACCGCGCGGCCCAGCATTCGGCATTTCCTGGCGGCTGGTACGCCCTCGACTTGAACGACCAAACGGGCTTCACCGCCTACCCCGAATGGCACAGCCACCGCATTGCGTGGGGCCAAGCCACCGACTTTGCGGACAAAGCCCACCGCACCAAAGCGCTCTACGCGCACGCCCTTCAGCACCAGTACCTCGACCAGCTCGACCGCATCGACGTGCGCTTTGCCGACCAGGTCGTCTTTACCCGAACTTCTACACCAACTGCCCAATGAACCCGAACCGCATTGCCGTCGGCCTCGACATCGGAACCACTAAAATTGCCGCCCTCGTCGGCCGCTACGACGCGCACCAGAAGCTCGAAATCCTCGGCTACGGAACCGCGCCCAGCCTCGGCGTTCAGCGCGGAGTCGTCGTCAACATCACCCAGACCATCGAATCCATCCAGCAAGCTGTCGATGCCGCGCAAGCCGACTGCGGAATGGACATTTCTGGCGTGGTGGTAGGCATTGCCGGCCAGCACATTCGCAGCCTTCAGCACAGCGACTACATCACCCGTGCCGATTCCGAAGAAGTAATTGGCGACCGTGACCTCGAGCGCCTAATCGAGAACGTGCACAAGCTGTCGATGATGCCGGGCGAAGAAATCATTCACGTGATTCCGCAAGAGTACAAGGTTGACGGCCAAGGCGACATCAAAGAGCCGCGCGGCATGTACGGAGCCCGCCTCGAGGCCACCTTTCACATCGTGGTGGGTCAGGTAACCAGCATTCGCAACATCGCCCGCTGCGTCAAGTCAGCCGACCTTGACCTCAAAGCCATCAACCTCGAGCCGCTTGCCAGCGCCGAAGCCGTGCTGAGCCAAGAAGAGAAAGAGGCCGGCGTAGTGCTCGTCGATATCGGCGGCGGAACCACCGACATCGCCATCTTTAAAGACGGCATCATTCGCCACACGGCGGTGATTCCGTACGGCGGAAACATCATCACCAACGACATCAAAGAGGGCTGCAGCATCATCGAGAAGCAGGCCGAGCAGCTGAAGGTGAAGTTTGGTTCCGCATGGCCCGGAGAAAACAAAGAGAACGAGATCGTTTCAATCCCCGGCTTGCGCGGACGCGACCCCAAAGAGATCAGCCTCAAGACCTTGAGCCGCATTATTCACGCGCGCACCACTGAGATCGTGAACGCCGTGTTCACCGAAATCAAGAGCTACGGGTACGACCAACCCACCCGTAAACTCATCGCGGGTGTGGTCATCACCGGCGGCGGAAGCCAGCTCAAGCACGTGAAGCAGCTCGTCGAGTACCTCACCGGAATGGACACTCGCATCGGCTTCCCGAATGAGCACCTTGCGACCCTTCCCTCAGATCACGCACTCAATTCGCCGATGTACGCCACCGCCGTGGGTCTGCTCATGAAGGGGCTCGACAGCCGCGAAGTTGAGGGTTTTGTGCACGAGAGCGCCTCTGAATCCACAGAAGCTGCCACCGCTTTTACTCCTGAAGCCGCCCAGGTATTTTGGGACGAACCCGCACAGCCCATGGCAGAAGTTGAATCTCTTTCCGAAGCCAGCACCGAAGAAGTCTACGCCGAAAGCACTTCTGCGGCGACCGAACCTTCTGCCGAGTCTAAGTCGCGCGGCAAAGGCGACTTCTTTAAGCGCTGGGCCGACGGCTTTTTGAAACTCATTGACGACAACGACCTGAAATAATCCCATGGACATCAATCCTTTAGATTTCGATTTACCCAAGCACCGCTCTTCTGCGATCAAGGTTGTAGGCGTAGGCGGCGGCGGCTCGAACGCCGTCAACTACATGAAGAACCAGGGCATTCGCGGGGTGGATTTCATTATCTGCAACACCGACGGACAGGCGCTGGCCCACAGTCCCGTTGAGACCAAAATCCAACTCGGCGCGACCCTTACTGAAGGCCTCGGAGCCGGCGCGAACCCCGAAGTCGGCGAGCAAGCCGCCCTCGAGAGCTACGCCGAGATTCAAGCCGCCCTCGGAACCCAAACCAAGATGGTCTTCATCACCGCAGGTATGGGTGGCGGAACCGGTACGGGAGCCGCTCCCATTATCGCCAAAGCCGCGCGCGAACTCGGAATCCTCACCGTCGGCATCGTCACCGCTCCGTTTGCTTTTGAAGGCAATATGCGTCTTCGCCAGGCCGAGCAGGGCGTCGAGCGCCTTCGCGAGCACGTCGATTCGCTTATTGTCATCAACAACAATAAGCTCCGCGAAGTCTACGGCAACCTCGGGTTCAAGCAGGGCTTCATGAAGGCCGACGAGGTCCTCTCGACCGCCGCCCGCGGAATCGCCGAAGTCATCACGCACCACTACAGCGTCAACATCGACTTGCGCGACGCCAAAACCGTGCTTCACAACAGCGGAACCGCCATCATGGGCAGCGCCAAAGCCGCCGGCTCAACGCGTGCCTTGACCTCTGTGCGTTCTGCCCTCGACAGCCCGCTGCTCAACGACAACCACATCGAAGGCGCCCGCTACGTGCTGCTTCTCATCGTTTCCGGAACCGGCGAGCACGAAGTCACCCTAGACGAAATCGGCGAAATCAACGACTACATCCAAGAGCAGGCCGGCCGTCAAGTCGACATCATCATGGGTATTGGCGAGGACGCGCACCTCAGCGACGCCCTTCAAGTCACCGTGATCGCTACCGGATTCAATTCCACCAACCCGATTGGCATGGTGAAGCCCGCGGAACCCGAAAAAGTGATTTACGAACTCCGCCCCGATTCAAATCCCGGTTCACAGTTCAACCTCTTTGACGAGCCCGTGCGCAGCAGCGTTCCCGTCGAGCCCCAGCAAAGTCCTGTAGAGGTTCCGCTCAGCGAAGCCCACACCGCCCCCGAGCCCGTAACCAACATGCCCCTCGTCGAAGCCCCCGTGGCCGCCGCCGAGCCCATCGCGTGGGAACCCGCAGCCCTAGAGCCCGCAGCCCCAACCGCATTTGAGCTCGCGCCTGAGGAGCCAATGAACTTCGAACAGCCCATGGCCTTCGAGGAACCCATGGCTATCGAGCAGCCCATGGCCTTCGAGGCCGTGGCTGACGAGCCAATGGCCATCGAGCACGTAGCCGACGAAGTCGTCCTCGAAGAAATGAGCTTCGAACTTGGCGACAGTCCGGAATGGGCCCCTGAGACTCCCGTCAGCGAAACCCTCACCTACGACGAAGAGCCCGCCCCTACCATGACCTGGACCTTGGATTGGGACGACGACATCACCGCCGAGGAGCCCATGGCATTTGAGCAAGTAGCCAACGAGCCAGTAGCCAACGAACCAGTAGCCGAGGAACCAGTAGCCGAGGAGCCAGCAACCAACGAGCCAGTAGCCGAGGAACCAGTTGCCGAGGAGCCAATTCGCAAAACCGTCGGCCTCGACGAACTCTTGGCATTTGAAGCGCAGCTGCGCGGAGACGTTCCTGCACCTATTGCTCCGCAGCCCGAAGCGTTTGATACGTTTGAAGCGACTGCGCCCATTGAAGCGCCAGTTGAATCATCGTTCGATGCGCCCATAGCTATTGAATCATCCTACGACGCACCCATCGTAGAGTCTTTTGAGGAAACGTTTGATGCGCCCCTCGCAGAAGCCGTTGCGGCAACGTTAGATGCTCCCATCGAAGCACCAATGAGTTTTGAACAACCCAAGTTTGAGGTTGAATTTGAGGCTCCGGCACCCGAACGAGCTTCATTTGAGGTAGCGGCACACGCTGCTGCACCGCAGGTTCCGAGCGAAATCCGCGTAGAAGTGCGCCCGATGGTCGCCGAACGCGAGCCCGTTCAGATCGACCCAGACCGCGACAGCCTCGAGGACACCATGCGCCGCATGGCCCAAGAGCGCCGCGCCTACCTGCAGGCCTACAGCCACCGTTTTGGCCAGGCCCAGCAGCGCATTCAGCAAGGCGACATGGACCGTCCGGCATTTGAGCGCCAAGGATGGAACCTCGATGCGTCGACCACCTATTCCAAGGAGCAATCGCTGGGCGAACACATGGTTCGCGGCGAAAAGAACGATTTAGAGTTCCGCCCCCACAACTCATTTTTGCACGACAATGTCGATTGAAGCACTTGAAGCTCAGCTCACTGAGGACATGAAAACCGCGATGCGGGCCAAAGACCAGGTTCGCCTGGAGGCGGTTCGCTCGATTCGCGCAGCGCTTACGACTGAAAAAACGTCAGCAGCTAACCAAGGCAGCCTCACCGAAGCACAGGCTATTGCCGTGCTTCAGCGACTCAAAAAACAGCGCGTGGAGTCTGCTGAAATCTTCAATGCTCAAGACCGAAAGGACCTCGCAGAAGTTGAAGAAGCGCAGTTGGCGGTCATTCAGGGATACCTTCCTGCGGCGCTCGAGGGAGCCGAACTGACCGCGGCCGTGCGCGACCTACTGGCCCAGCACGGATTCACCACTGCCGCGCAGTTTGGTCAAGCCATGGGATTGATTTCGAAGGCCCTCGCGGGCCGTGCCGACGGCAAGGCCATATCGGCTGAAGTCAAGGCACTGCTCAGCTAAAAAGCGAGAAACCAGAAGCTAGAAACTAGCAACTGATTTCAGGTTTACCAAAACCCGTAGAGCAGCCGAAGCGACAGCACGTCGGCCTTGTCGACGGCACTTGCGGGGACGCGCCACAATCCGGCAGAGAGGTTTACCTCGTTGCCCATGTAGTCGTAGCGCACGCCAACCTCAGAAAAGACTCCGGTCGAACCGTCGCGCACAAAAGCTGGTCCGATTCCGCTGTTGTTGCGCACCTGACGTGCATAGCTGCCGTAGCCGAGGTTGACAAAGGCTCCGATGAATGCATTCGAAGCCTGCGTACTCGCCAAGCCCACCTGCATCGTGGCCGCCAGCGTGTAGTGGTAGCCCAAATTGATTCCGCCCAACGGCGATTGTGCGATACCAAGACCCACGGGAGCCACCACGCCAAACGACATTTCATCGCCCACCGGGAAGGTGTAGCGCGGCGCCCACGTCACCCCGTTGCTCGCAAACGGCATTGCGAGGGTGCTCAGGTCTATGCCAATCGCATAATCGTAGCCCACGGCGTGAAACCATTCACCGTCTTTGATTGAATTCTGGGCGGACGCTGCATGCACACCCGCGGCAAGCGCCAAAGCTGAAAGCAATTTCTTCATGAGCCTAAAGGTAGCACTTGTACCTTTGCGGAACCGTGCAGATTCCGTTGATAAGTTGGGTTGCGAAGCAGTACCGCGCCGCATTTGAGGGCCTCAGCCAAGAGGCGTGGGTGCTCGCCACCGTCATGTTTGTCAACCGCGCCGGAACCATGGTGCTGCCCTTTCTCGGCCTCTACCTGCGCGAAGGCTTGGGGTACAGCCTGGCCGACACCGGCTGGATCATGGCGTTTTACGGCGTGGGTTCGATGGTCGGAGCCCTTTCGGGCGGCGCACTCTCAGACCGCTTTGGGTCCTACCGCGTCCAGCAATTCGCCCTGTTCACGGGGGCCTTTCTCTTTTTGGGGCTGAGCTTTTTAACGGAATTCTGGTCGCTCGCCTTCGGCGTATTCATCCTCACCTCGGTCGCCGACATGGTGCGGCCCGCCAACTCTTCGGCCGTGTTTGAGTACGCCAAAGAGGGCAACGTCACCCGCGCATTCTCGCTCAACCGAATGGCGATCAACCTCGGATTCTCAGTGGGACCCGCCGCCGCCGGAATCATAGCCGCCTGGAGCTACCAAGGCCTCTTTTGGGCCGACGCCGCGACCTGTGCCGCTGCCGGGCTGCTCTTTGTAGGGTTCTTTCGCAAGCGCCAGCCACGGCGCGAACGCGAGGCGAAGAAGCCGGGCCGCTCGCCCTACCGCGACCGCGGCGCCCTCGCCTTTTCGGCGCTGGTGCTGCTGTTTGCCCTGGCGTTCTTTCAGCTGGTTTCGACCATGCCGCTCTACTACCGCGACGTTTTCAACCTCCAAGAAGAACAAATCGGACTGTTGCTTGGCTTTAACGGCCTGCTCATTGTGGCCGTCGAAATGGTCTTCGTCAACTGGGCCCACAACCGCATCGCCCCTCGGCACGCCATCGCCATCGGAGTTCTTGTAATGGCGCTGTCCTTTGCCAGTTTGAATTGGGCCACCGGGCTACCGGGCCTGTATGCCTCGATGCTGGTGCTCAGCGTGTCTGAAATCTTGGCGATGCCGTTCATGATCTCGTGGATCACGCTGCGGGCCGGCGACCAGTCCCGCGGACGCTACCTCGGGCTCTACGCCGCGACCTATGCGTTGGGGCACATCTTAGCTCCGCTGCTCGGAACCCGCGTCATCGAACACTTCGGGTACAGCACGCTCTACTACGGCGTCGCCGCACTGTCGGTGCTCACCGCGATTGGGTTCAGCCAGCTACCTCCCGCGACTGGGCGTCAATCACTGCCATAGCGGTCGTGTTCACGATCTCGCGCACGCTGCATCCCAGCTGCAGCACGTGCGCCGGGTAGTCCAATCCTACGAGCAAGGGTCCGACGGCTTCCATTCCGGCCATCGACTGAAGCAACTTGTACGAAATGTTGGCTGACGAAAGGCCCGGGAAGACAAACACATTCGGCCCTTTCCCCACCAGGTCGCTGAACGGAAACTGCTCGGCCAAAAGCGAATTGTCTACCGCAAAATTGGCCTGCATTTCTCCGTCCACGGTCACGTCCGGATCCATCGCGCGAATCAACTTGAGCGCCTCGCGCATCTTGCGCGGAGTTTTTCCGTCGCCCGACCCAAAGTTCGAGTAGCTCAAAAGCGCCACGCGCGGAACGATGTTCATCTTGCGCACCATCTTCGACACCTCGCACACAATTTGCGCGACGCGATCGGCAGTGGGATCCTGGTTGATGGTCGTATCGGCAAAAAACTTCGGACCCTGCTTGGTCAGCATCACGTAGACGCCGGCCACAGTCGACCCGCCTTTTTTTGGTCCGAGAATCTCCATCACGGGGCGCACGGCGCGGGTGTACTTCACGGTGGCTCCGGTGACGTACGCGTCGGCGTGTCCGCAGCGCACCATCATCGGACCATAGTAGTCGCGGTTGTGCATCAGGCGGCGCGCTTCCTCGCGGCCCACCCCTTTGCGCTGGCGAAACGCATAAAACAATTCGGCGTAGTCGGCCAAATTTGGCGCGTTGTTGCTGCGCGGATCAATCATAAGAACCTCTTCGAGGCCCAAATTGTACTCTTCGTTGAGTGCCTTGATCTTGGCCACGTCGCCCAGCAGGATGGGCTGGCAAATGCCCTCTTCCATGGCGATTTGGGCGGCCTTGAGAACTCGGTAGTGGTCGGCCTCGTTGTACACCACACGCTTGGGGGCTGACTTTGCCTTCTCAACGGCGAGGCGAATGAACTTGTCGTCGCGTCCGAGGCGGCTGCGAAGCTCCTCTTCGTAGGCGTCCCAGTTGGTGATGGGCTTTTTGGCCACACCCGTTTCCATCGCCGCGCGGGCCACGGCCGGAGCCACTGTGTAAATCAAGCGCGGATCAAAGGGCTTCGGAATGATGTAGTCGGTTCCGAACGACAAATTGCGGCTGCCGTAGGCGAGGTTGACGATTTCGGGCACGGCCTCTTTGGCGAGGTCGGCGATCGCCTTGACCGCCGCGAGCTTCATGGCCTCGTTGATCTTGGTGGCGCGCACGTCGAGGGCTCCGCGAAAGATGTACGGGAAGCCCAGCACGTTGTTGACCTGGTTCGGATTGTCGCTGCGGCCGGTGGCCATAATCAAATCCTTGCGGGTCTTGATCGCGACCTCGTAGTTGATTTCGGGGTCCGGATTCGCCAGCGCGAAGACCACCGGGTTGGCGGCCATGGATTTAATCATTTCGGGGCTCAAAATATTGCCCTTTGACAGGCCAACAAACACGTCGGCTCCCACAAGGGCCTCTGCCAGCGTGCGGTGCGGGGTGGCGCGCTTGAAGTCCGTTTTTTCGACCGTCAGGTCGTCGCGGCCGTCGTGAATCACACCCTTTGAATCGCACATAATCAAGTTCTCGGGGGTCACGCCCAACGCCAAGTACAGGCGGGCGCAGCTGATCGCAGAGGCTCCGGCCCCGTTGAATACGACGCGGACCTCGCTGAGCTTCTTGCCCACAATCTCGGTGGCGTTGAGCAGGGCGGCGCCGGTGATGATGGCGGTTCCGTGCTGGTCGTCGTGCATGATGGGAATGTCGAGCTCCTCGCGCAGCCGCTTCTC
This sequence comes from uncultured Schleiferiaceae bacterium, assembly GCA_965657195.1. Lineage (GTDB taxonomy): Bacteria > Bacteroidota > Bacteroidia > Flavobacteriales > Schleiferiaceae > TMED14. The sequence continues at coordinate 71,209 of CBFHNK010000001.1, read as the reverse complement.
GATGTAAAAGCAGTCGGGGGCCGAAATATCCTCAAGGTTGACGCCGCCAAACGTGGGCGCCAGAATCTTGACGGTCTCAACAAACTTGTCGGGGTCTTTGGTGTCGAGCTCGAGGTCAAATACGTCGATGTCGGCAAAGATTTTGAAGAGGACGCCCTTGCCCTCCATCACGGGCTTTGAGGCCAGCGGGCCGATGTCGCCGAGGCCGAGCACGGCGGTTCCGTTGCTGATAACCGCGACGAGGTTGCCCTTGGCGGTGTAGCGGTACGCATCCTCGGGGTTGGCGGCGATCTCGAGGCAGGGCTCGGCCACGCCTGGTGAGTAGGCAATGCTCAGGTCGCGCTGCGAATTCGAGGGCTTGGTCGGAACCACTTCTACCTTACCCGGGCGGTGCCCTTCGTGGTATTCTAGAATGTCTCTCTTGCGAATCGGCGTCTTTTTCATAGCTGCAAAGGTCCGTCGAAATTTAACATTCGAGGTCGAATTACCGACTTAACTTTGGCGTAACAAACGGAATCACCCATTTAATCCGCATTTAACGTGTACACTGGACTGCTCCACAGCCACCGAAGCCTCGCTTACCTCTTTTTGCTCTCGGCCCTAACGACCGTCGTGCTCGCCTTGGTCAACCGACTTCAAAACAAGCCGACCAGCAAAGCGCTCAACGGGCTCACCATCGCCACCCTTGCGCTGGGCCACCTGCAGTTGCTTATGGGCCTTGGGCTCTACTTCGTGGGTCCGTGGTTCGGACTCCTTGCCGAGAATGCCGGCGAGGTCATGCGCACCGCCGAACTCCGCTACTTCGCGGTCGAGCACATCAGCATTAATGTGGTCGGAATCGTGCTCGTCACCGTGGGCCGCTCGCGCTTTAAAAAACTTGACGCAGATCGCCGCAAGCAGCAGGCCGTAGTTGCCTACGTCGGATTGGGACTTTTGCTTATTGCGAGCCGCGTTCCCTGGGACCGATTGTTCTAACTTTGCTTCATGATTGATCGGCGACCCCGCCAAGGCCCTGAGCGCTGTGTGCTTGTTGGGGCCGTAACTCGCCTCCAAGACGAAACCAAGGCAAACGAATACCTCGACGAGCTCCGCTTTTTGGCCGAAACCGCCGGAGCCGAAACCGTCGCCGTATTCTCTCAAAAACTCGACAAGCCGGACCCGAAACTGTTTCTAGGTTCCGGAAAAATGGACGAAATCAAGGCCTACCTTGACGCCGAAGAGGTTGACCTCGTCATTTTTGACGACGAACTGAGTCCGTCGCAGCTCAAAAACATCGAGCGCCTGTTTGAGTGCAAGGTGATGGACCGCACCAACCTCATCCTCGACATCTTTGCCGCACGGGCCCAGACCTCGTACGCCCGCACCCAGGTCGAACTCGCCCAGTACGAGTACCTGCTGCCCCGTCTGACGCGCATGTGGACCCACCTCGAGCGCCAAAAGGGCGGAATCGGAATGCGCGGCCCCGGCGAAACCCAAATCGAGACCGACCGACGCATCATCAAGCAAAAAATTGCGCACCTCAAAGAGAAGCTGACGGTCATCGACCGCCAGATGGCCACCCAGCGGGGCAACCGCGGAGCCCTCGTGCGCATGGCCCTAATCGGCTACACCAACGTCGGCAAGTCCACCCTCATGAACGCGCTCAGCAAGAGCGAAGTCTTGGCCGAAAACAAGCTTTTTGCCACCCTCGACACGACCGTGCGCAAGGTGGTGGTAGGAAACCTTCCGTTTTTGCTGACCGACACGGTGGGCTTCATCCGCAAGCTTCCGACCCAGCTCGTCGAGTCGTTTAAATCGACCCTCGACGAGGTGCGCGAGGCCGACATTCTGCTTCACGTGGTTGACGTCGCCCACCCCAACTACGAAGACCACATGGAATCCGTGGCCAGCATCCTTCAGGAGCTCGGATGCCAGGACACCCCGCAGATCGTGGTATTCAACAAGATTGACGCCTGGACGGCTCCGACCGACGACGAGGGCCGCCCCGCCGGAACCCTCGACGAGCTCAAGTCAGCCTGGGCCCGCCGCACCAACGGCCAGTGCGTGTTTATCAGCGCCCTGCACAAAGACCAGTTCGACGCCCTGCGCGATATGATCTACCGCAACGCGTCGACGATTCACGCGGTGCGCTTTCCGTTTGATACGTTTCTGTACTGATTTCGGCGCGGAACGCTCCGCGCTACCTTTGCCCCATGGACGCCCGCAGCCTCGACTTCGCCCCCGAACACCCGCTCTTTCGCTCGCGACCCATTGAGCACCCCTCTGAGGTGCCCTTTGCCCTCGTGGCCGACGCAGAGGGCCAGATCGAGGAGCATCCCTACCTGCGCTGCATGGGCCGCACCGGCAACGACTTGGTGCCGCTCCGCCCCGAGGACTTTATTCCGCTGCCTGAGGGGTCAGAGTTCTTTGCGCTTCCGGGCCGCCGCCCGCTGGGCTGGAACCCCGAAACACAGCGCGCCGAGCACCTCGACGGCGACGCCGTGGCCGCCTTTGTCAGCCCCGCGCACACCCAAACCTACCTGGTCGCCTACGAAAAGCAGGGGCCGGCGCCGATCCTTCCGCTCTACGCCTACACGGCCCTGGGCTGGTTCGACGGGCGCTTTTGGACCACCGCTGTGCGCGTCGACCCCGACCTGCGCCAGGACGTCAGCCAGTTTCACACTCCGATGATCGAGGGCGCGGTGGACCGCATGAAAAAGCGCTTCCCCGACAACCGCCTGGTCGAGCACCTCGCCACCCAGTGCGCCGGGAGCTACCAGTGCCGCGCCGCCCAAAACTTCTTTCTCGAGCGCTGGGAACTGCCGATTCCCTCTTCGCCCGCCTGCAACGCCACCTGCCTGGGCTGCATTTCGCTGCAAGAGGACGAAGACGTGCACAGCGCGCACTTTCGCCTGAAGTTCATTCCCGACCCCCAGGAGATTGCCGACATCGCACTGCACCACCTCGAGCAGGCGCCCTACCCCGTCATGTCGTTTGGCCAGGGCTGCGAGGGCGAGCCCCTCTTGGTCGCCGACACCTTGGCCGAGGCGATTCGCCGCGTGCGTGCCGTGACCGACCGCGGAATTTTTAACATCAACACCAACGGGTCGCGCCCCGACGACGTCGCCAAGCTCTGCGAGGCCGGGCTGCGCAGCATCCGCGTGAGTATGAATTCCGCCCAAAAAGACTGGTACACGGGCTACTACCTTCCGCGGAACTACGAATTCGAAGCCCTCGCCGAGAGCCTGCGCACCGTTCGCCAGCACGGCGGATGGGCGAGCATCAACTACTTTGTGTTTCCGGGATGCACCGACACGCCCGCCGAGTGGGACGCCCTGCAGCGCCTGATCGAGACGACCGACCTGAGCATGATTCAGTGGCGCAACTTCAACATCGACCCCGACTGGTACTTTAAGAAGCTGCGCAAGCAGCCCGACGGAAACCCCTTTGGCGTCGTCGAGCTGATGCACCGGGTTCGCGAGCAGTACCCGCACATCGCCTACGGCTACTTTAATCCGGCGGCCGAAACCCAAGCGTACTATAACGCCAAGCGCGCATGAGCCTTCGCATCGACGTGGCCGTAGCGCCCTGGACCGACTACGAGCTGCTCGACAGCGGCAACTTTGCCAAGCTCGAGCGCTTTGGCCGCCAAGTACTCTGGCGCCCCGAGCCCCAAGCGGTGTGGACTCCGTCGCTGGCGCCCGCCGAGTGGTCCAACCTGGCCGACGCGCACTTTAGCCGATCCAAGCAAAACCCCGAGTCGGGCGACTGGGCCCTCAAGCCCGGCACCCCAAGACAGTGGCCCCTCACCTACGACCTGCGCGGTCGCCAGCTCACGCTGGGCCTCGAGCGCACCGCATTCAAGCACTTGGGCGCCTTCCCCGAGCAGGCCAGCAACTGGGAATGGATTGTTGACCAAGTCGCCGTCACCGGCCCCGACACCAAGGTCCTCAACCTTTTTGCCTACACAGGCGGAGCCAGTCTGGCCGCCCGATCCGCCGGAGCCGACACGACGCACGTCGATTCGGTCCGCAAGGTGGTCGATTGGGGGCGCCGCAACATGGAAGCGAGCGGACTCGACGGCATCCGCTGGGTGGTCGAAGACGCCGCAACCTTCGTGCGCCGCGAGGTCAAGCGAGGCAAGACGTACCAAGGAATTTTGCTGGACCCGCCCGCCTACGGCCGCGGACCCGACGGCGAAAAGTGGGTGCTCGAAGAGCAAATCGACGACCTGCTGCGCGACTGTGCGGCCTTGCTGGCTCCGGGCGGATTCCTCGCCCTCAACCTCTACTCGATGGGCCTCAGCGCCGTGGTCGCCCACACGCTGATCAACCAGCACTTCAAGCGCCAGCCCGAGCTGCTCGAGCTCGCTGTCGCCGACCCCCACGGCAAAATCCTGCCCTTGGGCACGGTGGCCCGCTTGGGAGCCAATCAGTAAATTCTTTAGGGTCGGTCACGTGACCCTCGATGAACAGCCTTTAGTCGGAAGGACGATATTGTACCGCAAACGTGAATTGGCGCATTAAGAATTTGCATTCTCCCAATTCGACCTACAGTACAATTGTAGATGGCAGCTGGAAACGCCAAAAAATTCAGACTCCCAAAGTCAATTAGTGACACCTGTGGTAGGTCAAATAATTTGATTCGATGGCGTTTTGACCATTAGTGAGTGGTTGACTCCAATTCAGTAGCAGAGAAAATTTTTGGAAATCAATCGTTTTGAACAACTGCCTTTAAGTACGTAGTATTAGTGGCCGAATTCAATTGGACAATATACATACCTGACGGGAACTTAGTTAAGTCAATGCTAAAATCCGGGACTTGAGCATTCCAAATTTGGTTTTCAATTATCTGTCCCAAGGGATTGATTATCTGAAGATTTACTTGTTCACTTAAACTAGTTCGCGACAAGTTGAAGTACCCAACAGAAGGATTTGGCGCTATTGAAAACGCTTTGTGAGTCTCATCAGTCCCTAATGCGCATTCATAACATTTTGCAAAGCACACAACCGGTAAGATTGTGTCATTGGTTTCGGTAAACACAATCCTTTTATAACCCGAACTATCCTCTCCACATTGACTCAAATTAGCAGAGGATTCGGCGTCGATTTCGTCTGAACCATTGACGAATTTATATAATAGCTTTTGATTTACTTTGATCGGAAAAGTGGCAGACCAAACATTATCTCCATCAGAATCAGTCAATGGATGACTTGAAGGATCCCAACCTTGAAATGAACCATATAAGTGCACCGAGTCGGCTATGGCATTGTTTAAAACTTCCCACTGCATGTCTACTTGAAATGTCAAATTAACTCTAAGCTTCACCGCTTCTATCTTAATATTATCAATGCAGATATCGCCAGCATAACTGGACCCTGTTGCTCCTACGAAACGAATAAAGGTCGTACCACCCGGCGAGGGATTTTGAAATTCTAAAACGCGCGTTGCCCACGGATCATTGGGTGACAATTGCTGTTGACCGGAAATCGTGTCAATTCTAATCCATCCTGAGGATGAATTCTTGCACTCCACATACAGATTCCCCATAGTCATTCCGTACATGAAATAATCGAAAGTCAACTTAAGTATGCTGTCTGAAACAGAAATTGGGGGCAGCTCACAAGAAGCAGACAACCCTACTGTAGTACTGCCAGTAACCTCTAAGAAAATAAAAGGGCTTGCGCCATTTGGGCCTGTATCACCTGATGGCGTCGTACCATTCCGTGAAACATCCCAATGTGGAACACCCGAACTCTGGATATTCCAACATGGGTGATATACATTATTATTCCAAAGAACAGAGTCAGAAAAATCCTCAATGAAGGGCAATGCAGTTACCGAATAACAGATAAGAGGCTGTGTCTTAACACGGCTTGGTGTTGACCAAATACCAGTATCGCCAATAGTGCAGATTTCACGAATGCTCACCTCATACCAAGTACTCGGATTTAGACCATTAATATTTAAAGAAGTTGAGGTCGTCCAAAAAATTGTCCAAGTTGAAGATTTCTCCGGCCGTACTTTCACCTGTGCTCCAACAATGACGGAACTATTTGGAGAAATCCAAGATGTTGACAGACTAGTGTCAAGAACATTTGAAAATTGTATCGTTTGTGGAGTAAAGCAAGTTGAGGGCGTGTACTCGTCTGCACCAATATCAGGGTTTGTAAGTGACCGTGAATCACCGTCAATATCAAAATTGAGATTAGGGATTGGGGCAGCCAAACCATTAGCAGAAGAATCTTGAATATGTAAGTCATTTTGGCTGACAAACATAGGGACTGTCCAAATCGATGATGAATCCCCTCCCGTAGCTGTTTGCCAATTTGCTAAGTTGGACACACTTCCCCATTGATAATTAAATGGAGAAATAGATGTTGAGTGAAATATGTTGTGATTGGACTGAAGATATGTCGTTGAACCTAGGCCACTCATCCAAAAAATACGCCCTCCATTGTTGTTTATCAAAATGTTTCCTTTAACAACAACTGGACCTGGCCCTATGACTGTTGAGGAAGTACTCATTTCTGTATACAGAGCAGAACTTTGAGTATTGCCAGCATTGATCACAATCGAGTTGTGTCCAATCTCAATGTATGGGCATTGCTCTACATAGAGGCCCATCCCAGTAGTAAATGTGCCATTGATCGAAATCATATTATTTCGTACATGAGACCAATCTAGCGAAGATCCTACAGCCCCAGCAGCTAGTCTAATTCCTTCAAAGGTTCCTGGAGATAAGGAATCTGACGTGACAATAATTTTATTATTTTCAATCTCAATATCGTTAATATTGTCAAGAGTTCCAATTGTACTATTTGTGCCCCAAATTCTAATACCAGAAGAACAACTAATTATTTCATTTCCTTTAATATTATACGCTAAATTTGATGTGTTAAAAGGTGGCGTAGATTGAATATGAATCGCATTGATAAAATCATCATAAACATTGTCAATAATTTGGACTGTATTCAGACAATGTTTTATTTCAGCATTTAAACGTGGTCTTCCAGATATTGACTCAAAATGATTTCCAATAATATCAACGTATTTTGAATATGTAATGTCGTAAACAAAATCTCTTAAAGTCATTTTATTATTCTGAATTAAACAGGTATCAAGAGGATAATTCCAACCATTGCCACGAAGATCAATCCCGATTTGAAAATTAGAAAATGTATTATTCAATACTTTCCAGAAGCCTTGAGCAAAGGCAGCAGAATTTACATCAGGATATATCGCAGCATCTCCCCAATTTGTATTAATTGTGACGGTACCAATAAATTCATTATCTAAAATAGCAATATTAGTTGCTGCTCCGCTATACATTATTGCGCGGCAATACTCAGGAGGACCCGTGGAAAGGAATTTAAATCCTTTGATTACAATATTTTTTGCCCCACTTAAATTGATAATAAAATCATCATAAGAGTTGTTTGCCCCATAGGTTAACACTACAGGAGAATTGTTAGCTGGATCAGCTTGAAAGGTGATTGGATTTGATATTGAGGCATTAGACACCTGAGGAATTGTAAATTGTCCATAGTATACACCAGACACCACATTGAAAGTAACAGGGCCTGTTACACCACTTGTTGATAGTGCATAAATTGCTGAACTAAACGATGTATAGTTGCTTGAACCAGAACCAGCTGGATTTATTGTATATAATCCCGAAAGTTGCCCATAGGAAACTGAACTAAAAAGAATGTAGTTGAATAATATTAGAAATGGTTTCAGTCGCATTATGCTGTGCTGTTTTCTGTTTATTTGTAAGTTAACCCCTCTTGAGCGTCCTCTAGTTAGTTCTAAAGTACTTGTAAATCTTCAAACTTAGTAGTAGACTCGCCGCCTTCATGATGCAAATCGCTCTTTGACCATTTTACCAACTTTAAGCCCAAGTTATCCTAATCCGTATTAAATTGTTCCTTAATACTCTGTAATTTCTTGCGGTTCCAGCAACCACCTACAATCAAATTGTAGGGTAATCTGAACGTTCGACCTCACTTACGCTCGAAGTCAGTTGAACCACGCCTATTCTTCCGCTTTCAACCACGGTTTCGTTTGCAGGCATTTGTCATTTGTTCCACAAAGTGTAAAATGAAATTCACTCAAAGTGTAAAATGGCAGTTTCATTGTGTAGTAAAATTCAGGAAATGAGCGGCTAAAGCTCCAAAACTAAAAACGCCCCTTTTCCGCCCCCTTGCAGATCGAGGACCCAAAAAATCAATAAGCGAAGCTTGGTGCGAAGACCGTAGCAGGTCGAGCACCAAGCTGAGCTACTGGCAAGTCCAAGTCGTGATCTGGGTGGTGGTCAACCCTGAAATAGGATCCACAACCGTTAATGTAAATGGGCCGGCGAGGACGGAGTCCACTTCGGTTCCGCAAAGCTCAATTGGTCCGATTGGCACATTAACCGGGCTACCCCCATCCACCGTAAGTGACTGCAGGGCTTCGCACTCCAGGCAGGTGTTTTCGGGCTCACAGGCCACCAAAAGGGCCGTCGAAGCCACGGCGAGGGCGCTAAAACGCAGAAATCGGTTCATGACTTAGCCTTTAAAGGCATTGAGGCCGGTTACGTCCATGCCGGTGATGAGAAGGTGAATGTCGTGCGTACCCTCGTAGGTGACGACCGACTCGAGGTTCATCATGTGGCGCATGATGGGGAAGTCGCCGGTAATACCCATTCCGCCGAGCATCTGGCGCGCCTCGCGGGCGATGTCCAAGGCCATGGCGACGTTGTTGCGCTTGGCCATCGAAATCTGGGCAGTCGTGGCGCGACCCTCGTTCTTGAGCTGGCCGAGGCGCAGGGTCAAGAGCTGGGCTTTGGTGATCTCGGTGATCATTTCGGCCAACTTCTTTTGCTGCAGCTGAAAGCCTCCGATGGGGCGGTCAAACTGAATGCGCTCCTTGCTGTAGCGCAGGGCGGTGTCGTAGCAGTCCATGGCAGCACCGAGCGCGCCCCAGGCGATTCCGTAGCGGGCTGAATCCAGGCAGCCCAGCGGAGCCCCCAGGCCCGACTTGTTGGGCAGCAGGTTTTCTTTGGGGACCTTGACGTTGTCGAACACGAGCTCTCCGGTGGCTGAGGCGCGCAGCGACCACTTGTTGTGCGTCTCTGGGGTCGTGAACCCGGCCATTCCGCGCTCGACGATGAGGCCGTGAATGCGGCCCGACTCGTCTTTGGCCCACACGACAGCCACGTCGCAGAACGGAGCGTTGGAAATCCACATCTTGGCTCCGTTGAGCAGGTAGTGGTCGCCCATGTCCTTGAAGTTGGTGACCATTCCGCCGGGGTTCGAGCCAAAATTGGGCTCCGTCAGGCCAAAGCTACCGAGCCACTCACCGCTGGCGAGCTTGGGAAGGTACTTGCGGCGCTGTTCCTCGTTGCCGAAGGCATAAATCGGGTACATCACCAGCGAACTCTGCACTGAGCAGGTCGAGCGAATTCCGCTGTCGCCGCGCTCGATTTCCATCATCATCAGTCCGTACGAAATCTGGTCGAGGCCCGCTCCGCCGTACTCGGCTGGAATGTAGGGTCCGAACGCGCCCACCTCGGCAAGGCCCTTCACCAGGTGCTTGGGGAACTCGGCGCGCTGCGCGTAGTCCTCGATGACCGGAGTCACGTCGCGCTTCACCCAGTCGCGGGTGGCCTCGCGGACCATCTTGTGCTCCTCGGTAAGGAGCTCATCCATCAGGTAGTAGTCGGGGTGTTCGTACAAATCCGCACGCATCATCAAGGGGTTTTTGAAGTAGGCCGCTAAGGTACAAAGCAAGAGCGCCCGTCGTGTTTAAGGTCGAAGGATTGCCTGAGGATTTGAGTTAGCCCTTCAACTTCGTATTATTCGCATGCCGATCCTTGTCGCGCGCGCCCTTAGCCGCCATGCGGCGATCAAACGCGGCCTGCAGGTCAGTGCCCGTTTGGTTGGCCAAGCACAGCGTCACAAACAGCACGTCGGCCAGTTCTTCGCCGAGGTCCTTGTTCTTGTCGGACTCCTTTTCAGACTGCTCTCCATAGCGGCGCGCAATGATTCGGGCCACCTCGCCCACCTCTTCGCTGAGCTGGGCCATATTGGTGAGCTCGTTAAAGTAGCGCACGCCAAAATCGGCAATCCACTGATCCACTTCGGCTTGCAGGGCCCCCACGGGCTTTTGGTCGTCAAACGTCATCATTCCTTGTTTTTGGAGTCCATCGTAATCGTCACCGGCCCGTCGTTCACGAGGGCCACCATCATATCTGCACCAAACACGCCTGACTTCACGGGCAAGTTGGCCTTATTCCAAAGCACGTCAAGAAAGTCTTCGTACAGCGGAACCGAAATTCGCGAATGCGCCGCCTTAAAATAGCTCGGACGGTTGCCCTTCTTAGTCGAAGCATGCAGTGTGAATTGGCTAACTACGAGCAACTCGCCACCAACCTCTATAACAGAACGGTTCATCACGCCTTCAGCATCTGGAAAAAGTCGCATCTTGCTGATTTTCATTGCAATCCAGGCATTATCCTCGTGAGTATCTTCATCCTCCCAACCTGCGAGTATCAACAAACCTGGTCCGATTCGGCTGTGTAGTTTACCATCGATCGTAACACTCGCCTCACGAACCCGCTGAACTACGACTCTCATTGTTTTCGGCTCTTTACATCATTAAATGCCCCATGTCGGTACGGATCTTGGTCGTCGTCGCCCGCCAGCATGCTCAAATAACTCTCGTAGCGGGTCGGAGCCAGTTTGTTGCCCTCGTACGCGTCCCGAACGGCGCATCCGGGCTCGTCGGCGTGCAGGCAGTTGCCAAAGCGGCACTGCGGCGACAACGCAAACACCTCGGGAAAGTAGTGGCTGATCTCCTCGCGCTCCATGTCGACGAGTCCAAAGCCGCGGATTCCGGGGGTGTCGATCAAGAATCCGTCCAAATCCAGCGGATGCATCTCAGCAAACGTAGTCGTGTGCTGCCCCTGACCGTGGGCGGAACTGATGGCGCCCGTCCGCAGGTCAAGGCCCGGCTGCAGGCGGTTGGCCAAGCTGCTTTTGCCGACTCCGCTGTGGCCGCTAAAAAGCGAAACCTTGCCGCGCAGCACCTCGCGCAGGGCCTCGAGCCCCTCGCCCGTCTCGGCCGAAACCCGCAACGTCTGGTAGCCCGCCTGCCCGTAGGCCGCCTCGCGGTAGGTCAATTCGGCTTCGCTGGCCTCGTCGAGCGCGTCCACCTTGTTGAATGCAATCACCGTCGGAATCCGGTAGGCCTCAGCCGTCGCCAAAAAGCGATCCATGAATCCGTACAGCGTCACCGGCTCAGCCACCGTGGCAATCAGCACCGCCTGGTCGATGTTGGCAGCAATCACCTGCGACTTGTGCGACAAGTTGACCGACTTGCGCACCAGGTGGTTGCGGCGCTCGTGCACCCCGGTAATCGCCCAGCGTCCCTCGGACTCGGGAACCACGTCAACCTGATCTCCCACCGCGACAGGGTTGGTTGCGCGGCTGCCCGCAAGGCGGAGCGCGCCGCGCAGGCGCGCGTCGGCCTGGGTTCCGTCGGCAAACTGCAGGCGGTACCAGCTTCCGGTTGATTTTAAGACTAGGGCTTCCATCGGAACACCAAAGATATCGGCTTACCTTCGGCCTTCGTTACTCTTCGCCATGTCGATTGCTGCAGAAAATCTTCGCAAGACCTACGGGCGCCAAAATGCGCTCGACGGATTTACCCTAAACGCCCAACCCGGACAGATCTACGGCCTGCTCGGCCCCAACGGAGCGGGTAAGTCGACCTTCATGAAAATTGTGTGCGGACTGATTCCGGCCGACGAAGGTTCCGCCCACGTTCACGGAATGGATTGCGCCACCGACAGCCTCGAAGTGCGCCGCATTCTGGGCTACCTGCCCGAGCAGAATCCGCTCTACCCCGACCTATACGTGACCGAGTACCTGCACTACGTCGCAGACCTCTACCAGGTGGACCGCGACCGCGCCGAGCAACTCATCGCCGACGTGGGCCTCACCCCCGAGCGCCACAAGCGCATCGGCGAGCTTTCAAAGGGCTACCGCCAGCGCGTCGGCCTCGCCGCCGCCCTGATTCACGACCCCAAAGTGTTAATTCTCGACGAGCCCACCACCGGCCTTGACCCCAATCAGCTCGTTGAAATTCGCCAGCTGATTCGCCGCGTCGGTAGCGACAAAACGGTGATTCTCAGCACCCACATCATGCAAGAGGTGCAGGCGATGTGCGACGTCGTCGGATTCATTCGCCGCGGCCAGCTGGTCCGCGAGGCCTCGATCGAAACCTTCGGTCCGGGCAAAGAAGACCTCGAGGCGGCGTTTCGGGCGGCTACGAAGTAAGTCGGACCACTACCTATGAACTCTTCCGCCAGAAGAGGTCAATCGGAACCCCGCTCAAGTCGTACATCTGGCGCATCTGGTTCTCGACAAAGCGCGAGTAGCTGTCTTTGACGTACTGAGGCAGGTTGCAGAAAAACACAAACTGCGGGTACTTCGTCGGAAGCTGCGTGATGAACTTGATCTTGATTTCCTTGCCCTTGTAAATGGGGGGCGGCTGGTACTTGACCATTGAAAGCAGACGATCGTTGAGGTCTGTTTTCGAAATTCGGGTCGAACGACGGCGGTACACTTCCATGGCCTCTTCGATGGCCTTAAGCACGCGCTGCTTGGTGAGCGCCGAAGTGAACACGATGGGCACGTCGTTAAACGGTTGCAAACGTTTCTTGATCACTGCCTTGTACTCCTCAAGCGTCTGAGTTTGCTTCTCGACGAGGTCCCACTTGTTGACCACCACAATCAGGCCTTTGCGGTTCTTGTAAATCACGCTGGTGATGGCCAAGTCTTGCGCCTCAAGTCCGTGTTCAGCGTCAATCACAAGCATGCACACGTCTGAATCTTCGATGGTGCGCAGCGTCCGCATGTTGCTGTAGAACTCAAGGTCCTCGTGCACTTTAACTTTTTTGCGGAGCCCGGCCGTATCAAGCAGCACGAAGTCCATTCCGAACTTCGTAAAGCGCTGATTAACAGTGTCGCGGGTGGTACCAGCGATGTCCGTCACGATGCTTACCTCTTCTTCAAAGAGGGCATTGGTAATCGACGACTTGCCCACGTTTGGACGGCCCACAATGGCCAAGCGCGGCAGACCCTCCCAGGGGTCAAGCTCATTGCTTTCATCTTCAGACGCGGGGGGCAGTACAGAGATGAGCTGGTCGAGCAACTCGCCGGTTCCGCTGCCGTTCACCGAACTCAGCGCAAAGGGCTCTCCAAATCCAAGGCTGTAGAATTCAGCGGCTTGTGCGGCGCGACCATGGTTGTCAATCTTATTAGCCACAAGCAGCACCGGCTTCTTTTGGCGGCGCAGGAGCTGCGCAATTTCCTCATCGTCCGGACTCAAACCGTCTTCAGCGTCCACCAAAAAGATCACTGCGTTGCACTCGTCGAGCGCGGCCTTGACTTGGCGGCGGATTTCGCCTTCAAATACGTCGTCGGAACCTTCGACCCATCCGCCCGTATCCACGAGGGTAAAGACACGTCCGCCCCATTCCGCACTACCGTAGTGGCGGTCGCGCGTCACACCGGCCACCGAATCCACAATGGCTTCGCGCTTTTGCACCAGGCGGTTAAAAAACGTCGACTTGCCCACGTTGGGGCGACCTACAATGGCGATTAACGACCTCATACTAGTATCCGAATTGCTTGAGCGAACGGGCGTTGTCGCGCCAGTCCGGCTGAACTTTTACAAAGAGCTCCAGGTGAACCTGGCGCTGAAAAAAGGCCTCCATGGCCTTGCGGGCTCCGATTCCGACCGACTTAATCGCCGCGCCCTTGTGGCCAATGATGATGCCCTTTTGCGAATCGCGCGAAACGTACAAAATCGCCCGGATCTTGTGAATGTCTTCACCCTCTTCAAACGTGTCAATCGCGACTTCAACCGAGTACGGAACCTCTTTTTGGTAGCGCATCAAAATCTGCTCGCGAATGATTTCAGACGCCACAAAGCGCTCGCTGCGGTCGGTCAACTGGTCCTTCTCGTAGTAGGCGGGGCCCTCAGGAATCAGTTCCAAAACGCGCGACATCAGGTAGTCCAAGTTGAATCGGTTCAGCGCACTGATCGGAATCACCTCAGCCTGCGGAAGCAGCCCTTGCCACTTTACCACTTCGGCCTCGAGCACCGGTTGGTCCTTGAGGTCAATCTTATTGAGCAGCACCAGCACAGGCGTTGTTGTCGTCTGCAAGTGCTTAAACAGCCCCTCGTTCTTGAGCGGACCCTCGCCCAGTTCCACAACGTACAAAAAGACGTCGGCATCCTTCAGCGCGTCGCGCACGGCGTCGAGCATGCGCTCTTGTAGTTCATAGGCCGGATCCAGCACTCCAGGGGTGTCTGAAAAGACAACTTGGTAGTCGTAGGCCTCTGTTTCGCCGTTGAGAATTCCAAAAATTCGGTGGCGCGTGGTCTGTGCCTTGGGCGTAATAATACTGAGTCGTTCCCCCACCAGCGCGTTCGCAAGCGTCGACTTACCCACGTTGGGGTGGCCGATTAGGTTAACAAATCCGGACTTGTGGGGCTTTGACATGGCTGCAAAGGTCGGGCTTTTTAGGCGGACTCCCGCTGACTTGTGCATTTTTCAAAGATGTTGTACCTTTGCCGTCCATATCGCGGGGTGGAGCAGTTGGTAGCTCGTCGGGCTCATAACCCGAAGGCCGTCGGTTCGAGTCCGGCCCCCGCTACTAGGAAACCAAACCCAGGCCCCACGGCCTGGGTTTTTTCATTGGTAGCCGAGCCAAGCTCGCTTGAGCGAAGGGTGCCAATGAAAAAAAACGCGACGGAGTCGCGGGTTTGGTTTCCTAGTAAGCACCCCCTAAGCGGTCCGCCGCGCGAATGCGCGGCAATTTGGCCCCCGGCAGAAATTATCCATAAATTGATGCTCTTGAATTACTTTTAAACATCATGACTCAAAACTCAAATCGTTCCTTGGAAGCGTGCCTAACCGACGAAAAAAAGCTCCATGAACTTCGCCAAGCTTTAATCCGTGGCGAAAAGAGTGGATGGGTTGCTGATTTTAATGCTGAAGTGGTTCTCAAGAAAATCAAGGAGGCCAATACCAAAAAGTATTAATAGCCCAAATCCCACAGAATCTTCTACACTTCCGACGAAGATCAATCCCGTATCATTGTTCGCATACTCAATCAGAGCATGAATATCGATCAATGGCGTATGTAGCTGAGCCCCATGCCCACCACCGACGAACGCATTGCCGCCATGACCCTCGCCTCGGTCTACCCGCACTACCGAGCCAAACTCGAGCGTAAAGGAGTAGATCCAAGCCTCACCGACAATGCCATTTTGTGGCTAACCCAGTCCACGCCAGAAAACCTCCAGACATGGCTCGACGCCAAATGGACGTTTGCGCAAATTTTTGATTCCGTGCACCTACACCCC
Organism: uncultured Schleiferiaceae bacterium; assembly: GCA_965657195.1. Lineage (GTDB taxonomy): Bacteria > Bacteroidota > Bacteroidia > Flavobacteriales > Schleiferiaceae > TMED14. The sequence continues at coordinate 55,804 of CBFHNK010000001.1, read as the reverse complement.
AATGCCGTGCTCATTAAGGGTGTGATTTGCGGATGGCGCGTCGAAGACATCGAGAATCCGCTCTCGCAAAAAGTGCGCTACCTCGACAAGCTCATCGACGAACTGGCCAAGGGGCGCGCACTTGATAAGGTGCTGCGGACGGCTTAGGATGGAAAATCTACCCATTAGTTTTTCATTAATAAATCAAATGCCCCCGCATTGATTCATAAATGAAACCCCCTGCCCCTGAGGCGGACTTTTGTAGCAAATTCTTAGAATATGGCACGCATTACAGTCGCTCACGGGGACGGCATCGGACCCGAAATCATGGACGCCACCCTGCGCATCCTAAAGGCCGCAGGAGCCCAACTCGAAATCGACGAAATCGAAGTCGGCGAAAAACTCTACCTCTCGGGCAACAGCGCCGGAATTCACCCCGAATCGTGGGAAATCATTCGCCGCAACAAGGTGTTTTTGAAGGCTCCGATCACGACGCCCCAAGGCGGTGGCTACAAGAGCTTGAATGTCAGCACGCGCAAGTTCCTTGGACTGTTTGCCAACGTGCGCCCATGCGTCAGCCTTCACCCCTACGTGACCACCAAGCATCCCATTATGGATGTGGTTATTGTGCGCGAAAACGAAGAGGATTTGTATGCCGGAATCGAGCACCAGCAAACCGACGAGGTGGTGCAGTGCCTCAAGCTGATTAGCCGTCCGGGATGCGAGCACATTGTGCGCTACGCGTTTGAGTACGCCCGCACCCAGGGCCGCAAAAAGGTGACCTGCTTTACCAAAGACAACATTATGAAGCAGACTGATGGTCTGTTTCACCAAGTTTTTGACGAAATCGCGGCCGAATACCCCGAAATCGAGAACGAGCACTGGATTGTCGACATTGGCGCCGCTAAGCTCGCCGACACTCCTGAGGCCTTTGACGTGATTGTCATGCCCAACCTCTACGGAGACATACTTTCAGACGTGGCGGCGCAAATCACGGGCAGTGTGGGCCTTGCCGGATCTGCCAACATCGGCAGCGAATGCGCGATGTTTGAGGCGATCCACGGTTCCGCACCTCGCCGCGCCGGCCAAAACGTCGCCAACCCCTCGGGCCTTTTGCACGGAGCCATCCTGATGCTCAACCACCTCGGTCAGTTCGACGTCGCGGAACGCGTGCACAACGCGTGGCTCAAGACCCTCGAGGACGGAACCCACACCTACGACATCTTCACCGAAGGCCTGAGCCGCGAAAAGGTCGGAACCCGCGAGTTTGCCGACGCCATCATCGCCAACCTCGGCCAGGAACCCAGCCAACTCAAGGCCGTGCGCTACCGCGGCGACGCGAAGATTCAGGTTCCGAAGTACGAGCGCAAAGCGCCCAAAACCAAAGAATTGGAGGGCGTCGACCTCTTTGTGCACTGGCACGGAACCGAAGCAGATGCCTTGGCTCCCCTGATCCAAGCCATCAACTGCGACGACGCCGCACTGAGCATGATTACGAACCGCGGAATCAAGGTGTGGCCTGACGGCTTCCCCGAAACGTTTTGCACCGACCACTGGCGCTGCCGCTTCAAGAACCCCAACGGCGGTTTATTGCCCAAAGAGCGCATCATCAACCTTTTGGAGGCCGCCGAAGCCCACGGAATCGACGTAGTCAAGACCGAGAACTTGTACCGCTTTGACGGAACCCCGAGCTACTCGCTCGGCCAGGGCCAGTAAGCCGTGCAGCTGTCACTGACGAGCGCGCTCTGTTTGGCTGCAGCCCTTGCCGCAACCTTCGGAGCCTTTACCCTAAACGACAAGGCCGAGGCCACTCTGGCCTCGGCCCTTGCCGTAGGATTACTTCTATTGACCCTGCGGTTGGCGGGATCCCGCGAATTCACGCAGTACGACGAGGCCCGTGAAGAACCTCGCCGGGACCTCAAGGATTGAGGATGAAGTCCTTGCCTCCGCCCACAATCACCTTGGTGTTCGGCGACTTCGACAGCTCACGGTAGGCCTCAATCGTCTTGTACTGAATGATTTGTGGGGTTAGACCCTCTGAAATAATCTTGTTGGCGTCGCGAATACCCTCGGCTTCGATGATGCGGCGGTCGGCCTCTTGGCGTTCGCGCTGCAGTACAAATTCCATGCGTTGGGCTTCTTGCTCGGCCTGAAGCTTTTCTTCAATCGCGCGGTACAGTCCAGACGGAAGCTTAATGCTCTTCATCAGGACGGCCTCAATCACAAATCCGCGGTCCTCAAGAAGACCCATCATGCTCTTTTTGATGGCGGTCTCGATTCCGAGGCGGTTACCCGTGTGCATGTCCTTGGCCATAAAGCCTGCAGTCACGTCCGCGGCTGCGGCGCGAAAGACGGGCAAAATCATGGACATCTCGTAGTCGGGGCCAATGCTTCCCACTACGTCGGTCGCACGGCGTTGGTCGATGTGGTAGAGGATCGAAATTTCGGCTCCGACATTCAACCCCTCTTTGGACGGCAAGTCGAGCTTGACCTCGAGGTTGGTAGTTCGGGTCGGAACCTGAATAATCGTCGTCAAAAACGGATTGTACAGCCGTGGCCCAGGCTGAACCTCGCGCTTGCTAATCTTACCGAGCGTGCGCTTGACACCCACGTCTCCTTGGCGTACTACGGTGCAGGAACTCAAGGCGATTCCTGCAACCGCTAACCATAACATATTCTTTGTGTTCATACCTTTAAGTGTTTGCTTCACATGGGCAAAATCTTTGCCCAAATCCAACATATAAAGACATTTAATACCGTCCATTAATGCCCCGTAGCGAATTCCAAGTCCTCAACGGCCGGCACCCCGTAGACGGCGGAACCCTTTACTTCGAAACCGACCTCAACGCCCTCATCCAGGAACCGTTTAACATGGCTTCAGCCGCCGTGTTTGTGGCCCTTGCCTTTTACTGGTCGCGCGCACTGCGCGGAACGGGTCGCGAACTTCGCTGGATTCGCCAGGCCCTCATTCTTCTCTGGATTGGCGCCGTGGGCGGAACCATTTACCACGGCTTTCGCCTTCACGCCTTCTTTATCCTAATGGACTGGCTGCCCATACTTATGCTGATTGTCATTGCCGCCTGGAAGTTCTGGCTCGCCTGGACCGGCGGGGTCAAAGCCGCTGCCGCATCCCTCGCCGCGAGCTTTGGCGCTCAAGCCTTGGGCTACCGGCTGCTCAACACCCAGTATGCCCTTACCGTGGGCTACCTGCTCATGGCGCTTTCGCTCATCGTGCCCATGGTGGTTCAGGTCCTTCGCCATGCGGTACTGCGCCGCCCGTTCGCGTTGGCGCTTCTTAGCTTCGGAACCGCCCTCGCCATGCGCGGCAGCGACGCCCAAGGCTGGCTCCCCATGGGATCTCATTTTTTGTGGCACCTCTTTGGTGCCGTCGCCACGCACTTTACCCTCGTCATGGTGGCGGATTTCTCGAGAATTCAGGCAAATACCCTAACTTCCAAGTCATAAATCTACCCAATGAACCAATCACTTATTGAGCGCGGCCTCATGCTGCTCGGAGCCCTTCTCATTCTACTTTTTGCCTTGGGCTTTGTTGTCCCCGCGATTGGCGCCTGGCAGTCAGAAATCCGCATCATGGTCGTCGTGGGGGTTGTACTCTATGCGGCCTACAGTTTTTGGACCCAAACTAAAGACGCCAAAGATTTGGCCGCCAAAGCGAGCGAAGCAGCTAAATGGCGCCACGAAGCCGAACAGCTTCGCAGTACACTAAACCAGCTACAAAACGAGTTACGAGAAGCCAACGACGCTTTTAAAAAGGCCGAAACCGCCAAAAAGAAGGCTCAAACCGAGCTCAAAAAGGCCCAAGAGGCACTTGAGGAGTGCCAATCGGCCAAGGAGGCTTAATCGTTTAGGGTACAAAAAAACCCGCCGCTCGCGCGGCGGGTTCATCCCCTGTGTGGCCCTGGCAGGAATCGAACCTGCATCTTAGGCTCCGGAAACCCACATACTATCCATTGTACTACAGGGCCTTCCTAGAGCTCGGCGCGCTGCGCTTTTGCTCTGGGCGGCAAAGGTACAATACCGCTTGCGAGAATGATTCCAGAGAAAGCAATCGAAAACGATAACCAAAAGGGAAGCTGAGGAATTCCGGTAAGCGCAAAACCAGTGAGGAATACAGCGAATCCAACCACAAAGACAATTGGACGATAAACCACCTCAGCATGGTACATTCTTGGCATTTCAGCAGGTTGATGTTCGGGACCCGCAAAGAGTAAACTGAATGCCTTCAGAAATGGATAGTCGCGAAAATTTTGAATGAGACGGGCCGCATAGAAGGAACTCACGTAGAACGGATCCCGCTGTTCAATAGGCTTTGTCAATCCATAAGTGACGGGCTCGCGGCCATCGTGGTAGCTACCAAACAAACGATCCCATATGGTGAAAATTCCCCCGTAGTTTTTGTCAAGGTGTGCACGTGCTGAAGAGTGGTGTATTTGATGAAAGCGCGGGGTAACTATAAAACGCTCTAAACCAACCCATGCGGGCCACAGCTCACTATGCAGCAGTGCTTGGTAAAAGGCGTTAATCACGTTAGCTAGAACCATATATTCAGGGTCAATTCCGAATAATATCATCGGACTATAAACCACTACGCGCACAAGCTGACCAATGGGGGAATTAGCAAAATTGACGCTGAAGTTGTACTCCTCGGGCTGGTGGTGTACAAGGTGGGCCACCCAAATAATACTCACCCGATGCGAAATGCGGTGGTAGAGGTACCAAAACAGGTCAACCACCACAAAGGCGATGGCGAAATTGAGCCAAGAAGGTTGAATCTCTGGAAGAATACGGTAGGGTATCAACATTGCAAACAACCATACCCCAAAGCTGAACGAAAGCAAAGCAAATAGGCGCTCAATCATCCCCAACGAAAGGTTTAGGGCAACCTGTTGACCGCTGACAGACTTACCATTTAAACGGAGCAAAAGGTATTCGACACCAAAGACACCCAACCCAAAAACGATTATGGCAATCTCAGTCCAATGCATTCCTTCAATAGTGAAAATTATGTGCCAAAATTCGGATTGGGGCATAAAAAAACCCAGGCAAAAATTGCCTGGGTTCCGCGCCGTGACGGCGAAAATTGAAAGTCAGGTTCCTAGAGCTGCTTCGCGAAGCTGAACTCGAGGTTGAGCGTGCCTTCGGCAGGTGTCGTAATGTCAGTAGTCGTGCGCAGGCGAATGGCCGACTCAAGAATGCTGAGGACTTCGTAGCGGGTAATGGTTCCGTCGGTAGCCGTAATAATAACCGAATCCGGAGCGACGCCGTTGCCGGATTTGGCAAGCCAGGTTCCGTTGCCCGACTGCTGCCAGGGGAAGGGGATGGTCAAGGCGCCCGCCGCAACTTCGAGTTGTGCGTCGATGGCGAAGTCCACGCTATTTGGCTCTTGGACCATGGTGAACAACGAGGTGGCCGAAATGGATTGGTCAGTCGCCACAATCGGGGTAAGGCCCAGTCCGAGGCCGAGGGAGGTCAAATCGACAGTTCCCGCCGCCGTAATGTCGTTCACGAGCCACGTGCCTTCAAGCTTGTCGGCTAGGGTTGGTTCTTTTTTGCATGAAGCAAGTGCGAGGGCGGACACCGCCACGAGGAGTAGTTTTTTCATAAGGCCTAATGTAGCAAAAAGTTGGCTTGAAAACTCAGCATGCGCGGCTCTGCCAGTAGTGCTGGGCGCGGACTTACTACCCTGTTGTTCAGGTTGGTAGCGGCCACTATAAGCGTCCACCGGTCGCTGACCTTGAACTGCAGACGGGCGTCGGTGATAAAGTCTCCGCCCTGAGTAAAGGTGCGCGAATCGGCTACCCCCGGCACGTAAATCGAGACCAAGGGCGAGGTGAAAATTCCGTCAATGTTCTCCATAAAACTGTTGGCGCGAACGCTGAATGCGGCCGTCACCCGGCGCCAGGTGTAGGCGACGTCGGCCTTGCCCACATGGCGGTAGCGGTACTTGAGCACATTTTTGCTCGGGTCCAGCGAGGTTGAGGTGTAGGTTAGCGCGGAGCCTGCGGCGTCCGTGGCATAGACCTTTTCGGGCTCAAGGGCGATCGGCTGGGCGAAGGTGTACGAGAGCATGGCCTGGAGCTGACCGGGGCCGAGCTTGGCCTCACCCACGGCGGTGGCCTCGAGGCCCTGAATGCGGGTGGGGCCGACGTTGAGCGAGGTAAATCCGAAGTTGGCTAAGCCTGCGTTGGGCACGTTGGCCCACTGGCCAAAGCTGAATTCAAGCATGTCGCGAAACTCGGTGCGGAACAGGGCCAAGTCCGCGTAACCCTTGAGGCCGCTACGCCCTTTAAATGCTTGCCGAAGAGCGAGTTCGGCCGTCCAGCCCTGCTCGGGCTTGAGTCCTGGCCGCGGAAAAACCTGCAGAACTCCTGCCGCCGAGGCACTGTAGAGCTCGGCGATCGACGGGTAGCGAAATCCCTGGGCCCACGAGGCGCGCAGGTGGGTAGCGCGGCCAAAGGCGCGGTGCGCTCCGGCACGCAGCACGGGCCGGCTGTACACCTCGAGGTCGTCGATTTGAAAGGCCTCGTAGCGCAGTCCCACGTGGGCATCCCAGCGGGCTCGGGTGTAGTCCACTTGAAGGAGTCCGCCCAGATTGGCGCTGCGGTGGTCGCCCGAAAAGAGCGGCGAAGTCATTTGGCTGGCGGAACCCTGCACGCCCGCCGTCACCGCCCAACGGCCCCGGTAGGCTTGGGCGAGGTACTCCCCGAGCAGCTGCTGGGACGTGTTGGAGTAGTCGTTGCTGTCCAAAAAACTCTTGGTATCGATGCCCATGGCGCGCACGCGAAGGGTGTGCTTGATTCCGTCGCCGCGCACAATAAGGTGGCCGGCCACGGCGCCAATACGGCTGTCGGTCTGGGTCGCCGACGAGTCGAGTGGCGTGTATCCGAAGCGAAAATCCTCCCAAAGCAGAGCGGACCGGCTGCTGCGGTCCATATACTGCGCGTTCAGGCCCCATTCGGTGCGGGCATTGGGGCGGAACCGGTACTTGGCGTGCAGGCGCCCGCTGGTTTCGCCGACCTTGTACTGGTAGCCCTGGTCGCCAAAGGCCTGGCCGTGCACGACCCAGCCGTGGCGGCCGGTGGAATCGCTTCCACTGGCGGCGAAGCGCAGGGCTCCGCGGCCGCGCGGACCGTCGTACCACCGCAGGCCCAGTCGGGGAGGTTGGCCGTAGGATTCCGCCAAGGTGCTCACAAAGACGCGGGGCTTGGCCGAAGGTTCCCAGGTGCGCAGGTGAATGACGCCGTTGAGCGCCGACGAACCGTAGAGCGACGACGACGCGCCCTTAACCACTTCGACTTGGTCGAGGGCTTCCATGGGCATGGTAGACCACTGCACGCCGCCGGCGTCCGGACTCAAGGCAGGCAGGTCGTCGACCAGCACCAGCACGCGGGACCCGCTGCCCAGCGACCAGCCACTGCCCGCGCGGATGTTGGCCTGGCCATCTTGCATGGTCACCCCCGGAGCCATTTGAAGCGTTTGCTCAATGCGGCCATTGGGTTTGTCGAGCGCCAAACGGCTCGGAAGGACATCGACCGAAACGTAGGTCGCCGCCAGGTTGGTCGCGTTGCGGCTTACCGTCACGACGGTCTCGTCGAGGGTAATGAGGCTGTCCTTGGGCGCGGTGTTCGGGCGCTGCTGGGCAGCGAGTTGGCAAACGTTTAACGCAGCTATGGTGAATAAAATAATTCGGCGCATTGCAGGTGTTGTGGCTAAGTTTACCAAAGTATGAAAACGGTTTGGATTACCGGCGCTTCGTCGGGTTTTGGGGCGGCCAGCGTGCGCTGGTTTGCCGAGCGCGGATGGCGCGTGGGGGCATGGGCTCGGCGTGCCGACCGTTTGGCACAACTGCGCGGCGAGGTTTTGGCGGCATCGCCTGGTGCGGAACTTTGGTTCGACACGGTCGACGTGCGCGACGCCGCTGCCGTTCAGGCTGCGTGGGACCGCCGGCCCTTTGCTGAAGTGGACGTGCTCGTCAACAACGCAGGCCTGGCCCGCGGGCGCGAATCCATCGAAGAAGGTTCGCTTCAGGACTGGGACGAGATGATCGACACCAACCTCAAAGGCCTGCTGTACGTGACCCGCGCGGTAGCCCCAACCATGGTGGCCCGTGGGCAGGGCCACATCATCAACATTGGTAGCTTGGCGGGCCGCGAGGCCTACCCCGGCGGAAACGTCTACGGCGCCTCGAAATTCGCCGTCGACGGACTCACAGACGGAATGCGCCTCGACCTTACACCCAAGGGCATCAAAGTCAGCCAAATCGCCCCTGGATTGGCCGACACCGAGTTCTCTACCGTTCGTTTTCACGGCGACCGCGCCAAGGCCGACTCCGTATACTCTGGAATGCAACCACTTAGCCCTGAAGATGTTGCCGAAGTCATTGGCTATGTTGCAACCGCCCCTTCGCACGTCAACCTTGCGGACGTCCTACTCATGCCGGCCGCTCAAGCTTCATCAACCCTCGTTCGCCGCGCATGAATCCGATTATTCGCCTCCCCCTGCAGCTTTTGAGCGTCGGTTTTCTGCTATTGGCCGTTAAAATCTACGCCTACTTCAGCACCCACTCGATCGCCATTTTGTCGGACGTGCTCGAGTCCACCGTGCACCTGTTGGCCGGAGCCCTCACCATATTCAGCGTGTGGTACGCCCGCCAGCCTCGCGACGCCTCGCACCCCTACGGCCACGGCAAAATCGAGTTCATTTCAGCCGCCTTCGAGGGTCTGCTGATGGCCATTACCGCCCTCGGAATCTTTTACCAGGCCGTCATGCACCTCGCCGAAGGTAAAATGCCTGAACAGCTCAGTCTGGGTCTCGCACTAACCCTCGGAGCCGGTATGGTCAACGGGGCCATTGGCCTTGTGTACAAGCGATTGGGCAAGCGCCAGCTCTCGGTCGCCTTCACCGCCGAGGGCGAGCACCTGCTGTCGGACTTCTACACCTCGGTGGGCGTCACACTTGGCCTCGGGCTGGTGCTTTGGACCGGCATTCCGTGGATTGACCCCGCCATCGGTTTGGTCATGGGCGGAATCGTGGGCTACCAGAGCTTCTCAGTTCTGCGCAAGGCACTTGCCGGCCTCATGGACGCGGCCGACGTCAACGTCCTCGAAAAGGTCGTGGCCACGCTCGACGCCAAGCGCAAGCAAGAATGGATCGACGTGCACCACTTTCGCTTGGTGCACTACGGCGGTCAGTACCACGTCGACGCCCACCTGACCCTACCCCACTACTGGGACCTGCAGCGCGTGCACGACGAAGTCGACGCGATGGAAGAGCTCATTGCCTCAACCTTTGAGCACGAAGTAGAGTTTTCGGTGCATGCCGACCCTTGTGTACCCGATTCCTGCTCGCTCTGCCAGGTGGCCGACTGCACCGTTCGCGAACACGCCTTTGAACGCACGATTTCGTGGACCGTAGAAAACGTACTGGTCAACGGCAAGCACAGCTTAATGCGCACTGACTTATGAGTTCCGCCCTCGAACGCCTGCTGCGCTACGTGCAGATTGACACGCAGAGCGACCCGCACTCGAATGCATCGCCCACGACCGAGAAGCAAAAAGACTTGGGGCGCCTGCTCGTGGCCGAACTTCATGCCCTTGGCCTGAACGACGCCGAGCTCGACGACCACGGCTACGTGTACGCTACGCTGGCGGCGACGACCGATCGCGACGTTCCGGTGATTTGCTGGTGCGCCCACATGGACACCTCTCCTGAGGCTCCGGGCGCTGGCGTGCAGCCGATCGTGCACCGCAACTACGACGGAGGGGTGATTCGCTTGCCCCACGAGGGCATCGTACTGGACCCCGCCGAGCATCCGGATTTGCGGGACCAGGTGGGTTCCGCCATTGTGACCGCCGACGGCCGCACCCTACTCGGCGCCGACAACAAAGCGGGAATCGCCGAAATCATGGCCGCCGTGGAATGGCTCGTTGCGCACCCCGAGGTGGCGCACGGCACCATCAAGATTCTGTTCACCCCCGACGAAGAGGTGGGCCGCGGAACCGCCCACATCGACCTCACGCGCCTCGGTGCCGAATTCGCCTACACGGTAGATGGCGAGCGACGCGGAACCCTTGAGGACGAGACCTTTAGCGCCGACGGAGCCGTACTCACCTTCACCGGCGCCAACACCCATCCCGGTTTTGCCAAAGGCAAAATGGTCAACACGCTCAAGGGGGCCGGGGCCCTACTCGACCGCCTTGCGCACGACTGGAGCCCTGAGGGCACCGACGGAACCGACGGATTCGTGCACCCCTATGAGGTAACGGGCAACGTAGAGTCCGCGCAGATTCACTTTATTCTGAGGAGTTTTCGCACCGCCGACTTGGCCACCTATGCCGAGCAGCTACGTGCCCTTGCAGCAGACGTGTGCATTGAGCGACCCGGGCTGAGTTTCTCGCTCGAAGTGCGCGAGCAGTACCGCAATATGAAAGAGGTGCTGGACCGCCATCCCGAGGTGGCCAACCACGCCGAAGCAGCCATGCGCCGCGCCGGCCTCACCCCGGAGCGCGGGCGAATTCGCGGCGGAACCGACGGCAGCCAACTCAGCTTCATGGGCCTGCCGACCGTCAACATTTTTGCAGGCGAACACGCCTTTCACAGCCGCTACGAGTGGGTCAGCGAGAGCGACATGGAGTACGCGGTCCAAACGCTCATTGAGCTGGCCCAAGTTTGGGCTGAAGCCAGCAGCTAGAAACAAGCAACTAGAAACGAATTACTTGCGTCGCAGCATCCACGCGTCCAGCGAGTAGCCTCCGGCTCCGAGGAGCATGGTCGCTAAAAACGGAATCGCAAAGAGCAGCGAGTGCTCCTTGTCGCCCAAAGCGTCGGCCCAGTGGGCGCCAAAAGCGGCCACGAGCATCGTAAAGGCCGCGGGGACCGCAAACCAACGGGTTTTGAATCCAATGATAAGGGCCAGCGGAGCTACGAACTCGCCAAAAACTGCCAAGGCAAGGCTGACTTCGGGCCCGAGCCCGGCAAAATTGTAAAACTGAATTTCGCCTCCGGCGAGCAGCTTGAGCAGCTTAGGGTACCCGTGGGTGAGCATGAGGGCGGCCGGACCGATGCGCAGCAGGGCGAGTCCGAGGTCGTTGAAGAATTCGCGGTTCATGAGACCAAGGTACGAGGCGGCACCATTGCTTTAAAATGATTTTTTTTCGAACATACCCCCTAAAAATATAGGGTTTTTTCAAAATAAATGTAGTTTTGTAACAAATTATATAATTATTTAAGGGGGTATGCGTAAAATATTTCCATTTTTTGTGATTTGCGCGGTGGCCGCAGTCGGGTTAATCGCTCCAGAATCGCCCTTTAGCCCAGGTGACGATCCGTTCGCAAGCAGCTACAACGCGGGAGACATTGCTTGGATGCTCACCGCGACCGCGCTCGTACTGCTCATGACTCCGGGCTTGGCCTTCTTCTACGGCGGAATGGTTCGCAAGAAAAACGTCATTTCAACCATGCTGCAGAGCTATGTCAGTATGGCCGTGATCACCTGCCTGTGGGTAGCCGTCGGATTCAGCATGGCATTTGGCGACTCCTTAGGAGGAATCGTCGGCAATCCACTCAGCCACAGCTTTTTCACCAACGTTTTTGGCCATATGCCCTTCCCATTGGCCCCAACCATTCCCTTTGCCCTTTTCGCCCTCTTTCAGCTCAAGTTTGCCATTATCACTCCAGCGCTAATCACCGGGGCATTTGCGGAACGCGTGCGTTTTCGATCCTACCTCCTATTCATTGTACTATTCACGTTGGTGATTTACACCCCGTTAGCCCACATGACCTGGCACCCCGACGGCCTGCTCTTTCAGTGGGGCGTGCTTGATTTTGCGGGCGGAACCGTAGTTCACATCTCTGCCGGAGTCGCCGCACTGGCCTCGGCGATCTACCTCAAAGGTCGCACCGAGCCCGGCCATGAGCCCGCCCGAATCACCTACGTGCTGCTCGGTACCGGCCTCCTCTGGTTTGGCTGGATTGGGTTCAATGCGGGTTCCGCCTTTGGTGCCAACGCACTCAGCGTACTCGCCCTCGCAACCACGACCACCGCAAGCGCCAGCGCCGCCGCCACCTATGTGCTTTTTGACCTCGCCCTAGGGCGCAAACCAAGCGCCATGGGGCTCAGCATCGGCGCTGTAGTAGGATTAGTAGCCATCACACCGGCAGCGGGTTTTGTAAGCGTGGCGCACAGCCTGTGCATCGGAACCCTCGCTGCCCTCGCAAGCAATCTGATGATTCAATGGCGCAGCCGCACGTCCATTGACGACACCTTGGACGTGTTTCCAAGCCACGGAGTGGGCGGCATGGTGGGCATGCTCATGACCGGCGTCTTCGCCCCCGAAGGCCTTTGGTACGGACACACCGAACTATTTACTAAAGAATTGACGGCCTTGGCACTGATAAGTATCGGTGTGTTCGCCGCAACTTGGGGACTTCTTTGGGTGACCGATCGCGTCGCACCACTCCGCGTCCTTGCTGAAGATGAGGCGCTTGGCCTTGACTTGAGCCAGCACAGCGAGAAACTTTAAGTTTCTGATCGGGCGACCTAAGGCACCCATTAGTTCGTGAAATTTTTCGTACTTGGGGGCATGAAGTTGATCCCCCAAGGCTTTGGCGACCGCTCGCCCCGCAGTCCACTCCACGTGCGCCACATCCTGCGCGAAGGCCAATTGATTCCGTGGAACGGCCCGGTTCTACCTGTCGAATCACCGCTGTGCAACCCTGTCACCGGGAAGCGCTATGAACTCGGAAGCCTTCCGCGAATGGATTCTGAAGCGGGAATTAAAGCGCTTGAATCGGCAGAGCGCGCCTTCAACCAAGGTCTGGGTGAATGGCCTTCGGCTTCAACCGCGCAACGAATTGCAGCCGTAGAACTATTTATTGAGTCGATGCTTGCCGTGCGGAACGAAGTCGTCGACTTGCTGATGTGGGAAATTGGTAAGCCCGAGGCCGACGCCGCCAAGGAATTTGACCGAACCGTGGACTACCTGCGCGACACGATACAAAGCGTCAAGGAAATGGACCGAAACGCCATTCGCTTTGGCGAAGATTCCGGATTTGTGGCTCAAGTTCGCCGCGTACCGTTGGGGGTTTCGCTTATTATGGGACCCTACAATTATCCGCTAAATGAAACGTTTACCACGCTCTTCCCCGCCCTACTCATGGGAAACACCGTGGTGTTCAAGCCAGCTAAGTACGGGGTGCTGCTGGTCGCTCCGCTGTTGCAGGCGTTTTGCGACAGTTTTCCGGCAGGAGTAGTCAATATTTTGTTTGGCAAGGGGCGCGAAACCGTCAGCGACATCATGGCCTCAGGCAAGATTTCGGTGCTCTCGTTTATCGGAACCAACCAAGGTGCCAACGATCTTAAGCGCCTGCACCCGCACAGCCACCGCTTGCGCGCCGTGCTGGGCCTCGATGCCAAAAATCCGGGAATCACCCTCGCCGATGCCGACCTCAACTTGGCGGTGAATCAAACACTTGCGGGAGCACTCAGCTTCAACGGCCAGCGGTGCACGGCACTCAAAATTCAGTGGGTGCACCAAAGCCTGCACGACGCCTTTGTAGCCCAACTCGTGAAAGGAGTCGAACAGCTTCAGTGGGGTGCTCCGTGGGATCCTGGGGTGAAAATCACTGCGCTTCCGGAACACGGAAAAACAGACTACCTGCAGGCCTTGGTAGACGATGCACTCGAGCACGGCGCAGAGATTGCCAACCCGAACGGAGGGCAGCGTTCCGCCACATTTTACAGCCCCACGGTGCTCGTAGGAGTGACCTCAGCGATGCGGATCTACCACGAAGAGCAGTTTGGCCCGATTGTACCGGTGGTGGCCTTTGACGACGTTGCCGAGCCATTGAATTACCTGATTCAGTCTCCTTTTGGCCAGCAGGTGAGCATTTTTGGACGCGATCCCAAAGTGATTGGTCCGCTCGTCGACGCCTGCGCACACCAAGTCGGACGCATCAACCTCAACGCCCAAGCGCAGCGGGGACCGGACGCGTTTCCGTTCACAGGCCGCAAGGATTCAGCCGAAGGCACACTCAGCGTGCACGACGCGCTGCGCGCATTCTCGATTCGGAGCATGGTAGCCTTCCCCGCAACTTCTGCCAACAAAGAGGTGGTTTCAAGCGTTTTGCGCGAACGAACCAGCAGCTTCTTATCCACGGACTTTTACTTGTGACCGTCGATTCCTACCTGTCTGCATTGCCCGCATACCAGCGCGAGCGGGCTGAAGCGTTGCGAGGACTCATTCTTCGCACAGCCCCTGAAGCCGTCGAGCACTTCGCCTACGGAATGCCCGCCTACAAACTTCGCGGCAAGCCCTTAGTCTACTTCGCGGCCTTCAAAAACCACTTGGGGGTGTACGCGCTTCCGGCGGCCCATGCCGAGTTTGCTGCGGAACTCGCGTCCTTGAAGCAAGGCAAGGGCTCGGTACAGTTCCCGTGGGCGCAGCCCTTATCCCTTGAGCTCATCGGGCGCATGGTGGCCTGGAATGCGGGGCGGATTCCGTAGCGCGGCCAAACGTCGGATTTTCGGTACCTTAGGGGTATGCGTACCCTCCTTACCACCCTTTTCGCCGCCGCCACCTTGAGCGGAGCCTTCGGCCAAGGCATTGAATTCGAGCACGATTGGGCAACTGCCCTGCAGCGCGCCAAGGCCGAGCACAAACCCATGCTCATCGATTTTTATACCGACTGGTGCGGTTGGTGCAAGGTCCAAGACACCACTACGTGGCACGACGCCGACGTAGCGCGTTATGTGAACAACTACATGGTGGCCGTCAAGCTCGATGCCGAACGCGAAGGGGGCGAGGTTGCGGTACGCTTCCGCCCCACCGGATACCCCACGGTGGTGATGTACGACCCGAATTCCGCACCCCAGCGCGCCGCATACTACGTCGGCTACAACGCCGACGCCGCGAAGTACCTCGCTCAAGTCAAGTCCGACGCCGAAGGCCAAGGCAGCAGCATCGGCTTTAACCCCGACCAGCCCAATCCTGAGTTTCCGGATTTTGTGCGCAGCCGCTACAGCAAGCAGCGCATGAAGGCTCCGGCACCTGACGCCGTGGAGGCTTGGCTCTCAGAGCACCCCGATGCCCCCGCCGAAGTGCAGTGGGCGGTGCTATCCCTGAGTAACATCTCTCAAGAACGCGCCGACGAGGTCTTGGCTCAGCGCGCCGAGTGGCAGGCGCTCGCAGGCGAGTCGGCCTTCACCGGCTTTGTCGACAACCAAATCTTTCGACGCGCGATGGCAGCAGAGACGCCTGAAGAACTGGGTTCCGCGCTCGAATTCGCCCAAATACATGGCGGACCCAACACCGACCTCAACTTTATCAAAGCCCAGTGGGCCAGCCGCAAAAAGAACTGGGCCTACCTGCTTGACCTGATTGAAACACCATGGGGGGCCGAACTCGAGGTAGCCACGCTCAATTCCATGCTTTGGCCGATTGCTGAAGACGAGGCTGCCGAAGTCGCCCTCGCCAAGCGTGCCGCCCAAATCATGGGTAGCAAAATGACGGCTGAAACGGATCCCACGTTCCGCGACACGTACGCGTGGTTGCTGTTCCGCGCCGGAGACAAAAAATCCGCCAAGACCGAGGCCAAGCAAGCGATTGCCGAGTCCGGGGGCAAAATGGATTCGAGCGAAGAGCTGCTCGCAAAAATGAAGTAGGTTCAGCTGCCGGATATGGGCGTCCCAAAGAGGCCCACGGCGAGTTCGGCCCACACGAGTACCAGCACCAGCACGATAACCCCTGCGGCAACCACGCGGTTGCGCGGCGAGGTGATTCGGTCTAGGGTAAAATTGAGGGCGAATGCGGTTCCGAAGAGCAGGATTGCGCCAATGAAGAAGTCAAAAGCTGACCAGTTCACGTCGCCGCCAAGCAGCATAGCTACGGCTGGAAGCGCCAGCAGCACGCCAGACGCTGCAAAAATGAGGGTACGTCGATTCATGCTTCGATAGGGGTTTCGGCGAAGTAACGCGCCGCACTAGGATTTGGTATACCCCAATTGGTCACCGCCAACGGGCATTTGGTGTGGGGAACATTTTACTGAGTCTTCGGCACTCGGCCGCACAAACAAAAGGGGACCGCATGGGGTTAGGTAGACATAACCCTATGAACAACAAAAAGATGTGGACTCTTGCCGCCCTCGGCGCCGCAACCCTTATTGGGGTGGCCGCCTACAGCATGTCTTCGCCCGGAATCGAAACCCCCGAGTACCGCGTTCTGCAAAGCATTGGTAATGTCGAAATTCGCTACTACCCCTCGATGGTGGTGGCCTGTACGCCCGTGGGCTCCGCCTCGTTTGACCAATCGGGATCCAATGGGTTTCGCGAAATCGCAGGCTACATTTTTGGCGGAAACGCCCGCAACCAAAAAATCGCCATGACCGCCCCGGTGGTCATGAACTTGAGCGATTCCGCAACCATGTACTTTGTGATGCCCAAGGAGTACGCCGCGGCTGACCTTCCCCAGCCCAACTCAGGCCGGGTGGTCGTGGCAGAAGAAGCCCCCAAAGTGCTCGCCGTGCTGCGCTACGGAGGCTTCACCAACGACCGCGAAATCAACGCGAAGTGCAGCGAATTGGGCGAAACCCTGGTCCGCGAAGGCCTGCAGCCCGCCGGGGCGTTCATGTACATGGGCTACAACGCCCCATGGGATGTGATCAATCGGCGCAACGAAGTCGCGGTCGAGATTGAGTGGGACTTGGGCGGAATTCAGTAGCAGCCCCGAGCGGAATCGAACCGCTATCAAACGTTTAGGAAACGTCTATTCTAAATATTGACCAATTAACTACTGAAAATCAGTTAGTTAACAATTCAGGAGAGGTCAAAAAGAGAGCAAAACAGTACAGTTTGCGCTCACTTTTGCGCTGTCCTGATTACTTCTTTGGTTCGGCTCTAAATGTTCATTCATATTTAAAAGTGCACACCTTAATTGTCACCCTTTTGCCCGTCCACGAACCAATAGGTCTTTGACAATGCGGTCTCATACTTCGAGACGTCCAATTAAACGATTATCTACAGACTGACTGTGGGTCGCTGCTGGAAACGCATGATATAACAGAGTACTGAGGAACAGCTTAATGCGGATTGAGGTAACTTGGGCGTAAAGTTGGTAAAAGGGTTAAAGAGTGATTTGAATAATTATGGCAGCGGGGAGGTATTCAAAGTTTATACAACTGGAACACGCCGACGGTTCCCATTTTATTGGGTAAATTCAGACATTATGAAAATGATTACAAGTGCTTTGAAGCATGTCGCAACCGTATGGGGAGGGCTATTAATGGGTACATTAATGAGTCAAACGATCACGGCACAGACTTCAAGAAATTATCGCTTGAAGGATTTTGACTACCCCGTATCGGTGTACCAATGGGACTACGCCCGAGCCTCTGGGTCTTCGGTGGGTTTGAATTGGTCTGCTAGCACCTTTGTGGAAGATTTGGGGAAAGGCGACGAAGGATTGTTCAATGGCCCGGGGCTTTTTCTGAGTAGGTTGTTTCCGGGAGGCCATCTATTTGATGCTCAAGCAGCCTATAATTTTGGGCCGCTGAGCCATTATCCCGTGGCGGATCGGGTGGCCAGTCGTGTGAACGGCCAATTGACTGTGGCCCATTGGAAACGGGAAGAAGGGCAGGAGGTCGGACCACTTTACTATGCTCGACTCCCTGCAAACAAGGCGATATCGGGCTATACACTCAAAGGTGTCGAGGTCAATGTGATGACCATGATCCAGGTTTCTGGTGGATTGTCGTACCACCCGATGCAGTACGGTACTCGTAATGTGTTGGCGCATACCGGCATAGTCTGGTCTCGGGGGACAGCCACCTATGTGGAGGTAAATGGAGAAGGATTTGCGGCGCAAGCGGTGTCCAAGGAGTTGAAGGCGAATTTGCTGTGGTATCCCAACCTGAGCTTAATGAAGTTTCCGGGGCTGGAGGTTGCATTGGGGCTTCATTCATTTGATATTCAGCACCCCATCAATAAAAGTGCATGGTATCGCAATGTGCTCAGCAGAGCACACGGTGAAGTATTTATCGGCTTTTCCCCCTTTACGAACACAGGCCCCAACGGACAAACCCAGGTGTACTATTTATTTGGATTCCGGTCAGGCCTAGTGAACATTGGGGGTGGAACGATTAATTAAGACGTAGATTTTTTACCCATCACCTAAAATACGTCACCCGAGCTAAGTGCAATAGTCACGTTCTCCCCCCGCGTTTTACTCAAAGTTTGCTCCAACTTTTGCTCAATCCGAGCAATTTGACCTTAGTTGAATGACCTGAACAATCAACCTAACCTGTTGATAATCATTAAGTAGCAGCCCCGAGCGGAATCGAACCGCTATCAAACGTTTAGGAAACGTCTATTCTATCCGTTGAACTACGGGGCCAAGGAGTGCAAAAGTAACCCGTCTAGAGGGGGTAAAAAACACTGTACGCGCCACAGCCTAGCGTATTGAATTATAGCTACTTATGATTTCGTCCACATGAAATCGACCCTAGAAACCGCATTCAACCTTTAGCCCCCACTAAAACCATCCAAGCGTAGAGGATTGTGACAAATCACTACCTAAGCACTTCCTCGCCGACGAACCCGTCCAGAGTATTTGAGGTCGAGTACCCATTAAACCCGTTTAGCCTCAATTACGACAATTAGTCAAATTATAGAGCTCACATAGCATTTTTTGCAATGCAAAATTTCACCAAGTGCTGGACCTTGTAAAGAAAAAAATGAGGTTGCGAATACTCCTTTCCCTTCTAATGGGAACACAAGCACTAACGTCAGTGGCTCAGAGTAATGCCAGTTGGTCCTATTGGGAATTCAACGCTGGTCTGGCTCATTTCCCGCACGAGACATTTGTTTTCCCCGGGTGTTCATTTTTAATTGGTCGGCAAACTTCTTTTGGCAAAACTGGGTTTGTTGACCAACAAGTTGGACTGGCCTTCCCTTCAATTGTCACAGGAAAACTTGGAGTCGGCAGCAAAAGTGAAAAAGGCAGTGTAAGCACGGGTGTTCGATTGTTTCCAGGCTTTGCATACGTTCAATTTGCAACAAAATCCCAGCAGCGAAATTTCACGGTATCCATCGAACGATCACTGCAATCAAGGCCGAGAGGTTGGTCGTTTTATTCAGACTACCTCCTCACATTTGGATACCAATGGCCAATTGGGGCAAAGAAAACTAAAGGATAATAAATCAAGCACAAACACAATGAAAAACATGTTCACCCAATATTTAATGTGGTCAGCACTAACGCTGGCATTGGTATCATCATATACTTCTTTTGCTCAAGAAAAAGTAGAAATTCGCGACGGCACGGTGTATTTGGACGAAAAGGGGCTTTCCTTAAGAGAATTCAAATCCGTATTGAATGAAAAAGAACTACCTGTTAAAAACATTAACCGAGCTATAAAGTGCGACAAACACCTGAAATACTACTATGGATACGGACTGAAGAAAGTGGTCATCATAACATTTGACGGCTTGATCACTTTAATTGGCGTTGCCATTATGTCATCGGACTTTGAAGGCACACCCCCAGTATTCATAATCACCCCAGCTGCGGCGTACCATGGTGTACGCACCATCAAAAGCTTCCGCACAAAAGAATACTGGAAGATTGAGAAGGTTAAGGCGTTAGAAGGAGCCGTATTTGATTACGAGACACGGCTCTGATCAAAAAGCAACGACCTCTGTACGTGACGATTTCAACCACCTAACGGCACGAACCCTTACGTACGTTGAAGTACGGTCGTTCGAATAATTGAGTTCCGTAATTCACAAACCCCAGTGGGACCCCTTATTCGACCCGTTGAACTACGGGGCCAAGGGCCGCAAAATTAACCCCTGAGGGCTGCGCCGCCCTGCTCCGTGGCGAGAACGTGCTACATTCGCTAAATGCGAACACCCCTAATGATCCTGGCAATGGCCCTGTCGGTGGCGACGGCTTGGGCGCAGCAGCGCTCCGCACCGAAAAAAAATAAGGTTCCGCAAGCGTTTGAAACGGTTTTTGAACGCAGCAACGGCCTGGAATCACCGACCTACCTCGAGATGATGGACTACTACCGAAGGCTGGTGGACGCCTACCCCGCGGTGCTCAAGCTGGTTGAAGTGGGTCCGACTGACGCCTACTACCCGCTGCACCTGATACTGGTGAGCCCCGAGGGCAACTTAAACCCGGACGAGTGGGCCGCCGAAGGTAAAATGCCGGTGCTGATTAACAACGGAATCCATCCCGGCGAGCCCGACGGCATCGACGCGAGCATGATGCTGGTGCGCGACGTGGCGCAGGGCCGGGTGAAGCTGCCGGCGAACGTGGTGCTGGCGGTGGTTCCGTGCTTCAACATTGGCGGAATGCTGCAGCGCAGCCCCTACCACCGGGTGGACCAGGACGGTCCGCGCGAGTTCGGCGCCCGCGGAAACAGCCAAAACCTCGACCTCAACCGCGACTTCATGAAGGCCGACGCGGCCGAAACGCGCAGCCTGATCCGTGCCATCGAATGGGTGAATCCACTGGTGCTGATCGACAACCACGTGAGCAACGGCGCCGACTACCAGCACGTGATGACCCTTTTGAGCACCCAGCCCGAAAAGCTGGGCGGAGCCATGGGCGACCTGCTGCGCCACCTGCTCGAGCCCGAGGTCTACCGCCGCATGAATGAGATGGGATTCCCGATGGTTCCGTACGTGAACCACTGGGGCACCACACCCGAAAAGGGCTGGGACGCCTACCTCGAGGGTCCGCGCTACCTCAGCGGGTACGGAGCGGTGCGCAACATCTACAGCTTTGTGCCCGAAACCCACATGCTCAAGCCCTTTGCCGACCGGGTACGGGCGACCTACGCCCTGAACGTGGCCCTGATCGAAACGTTTGCCGCGCAGCGCAGGGCCGCGGCTGAGGCCCAAGCGGCCCAGCGTGCAGCCGAGGCTCAAGCCACCCGGTTGCCGGTGGCCTGGACGATTGACACGACGCAGGTGAACCGGGTTCCGTTTTTGGGATACCAACGCGGGTACAAGCCTTCAGAGGTCAGCGGGCAGCCCCGACTTTTTTACGACCGCAGCAAGCCCTACGAGGTGAATGTGGCCTACCGCGACGTGGCTGTGGCGACCCAGTGGGCGGACGTGCCGCAGGCCTACCTCATTCCGCGCGGATGGACCGAGGCCTGGGACCGCTTGACGGCCCACGGAATCCGGTTTCGTGAGCTCACCCGCGACACGACGCTGCGCGTGGAAGTAACCTACATCGAGGGCTACAAGGCATCGCCGCAACCCTACGAGGGGCATTTTGCGCTGCGCGGAATCCAAACGCGCCGCGACACCCTCGACGTGAAGTTTTTGGCGGGAGACTATTTGGTTCCGAGTGCGCAACCGATGCGCCGCTACCTCGCCGAGGCACTCGAGGCCGACGCCCCCGACGGGCTACTGGCCTGGGGATTTTTTAATGCCGTACTTCAGCAAAAAGAGGGGTTCAGCGGGTACGTGTTTGAAGACACCGCGGCCAAGCTGCTGCGGGAGCGCCCGGCCCTCAAGGCCGCCTTAGAGGCCAAAAAGGCGGCAGACCCCGAATTCGACGGCAACGGTGACGCCCAGCTGAACTGGATTTTTCAGCAAACTGAGTACTACGAGCTGCGGCACCGCAGGTACCCGGTGTACAAGCTGTTTTAAACCCCGGTACGTATGAGGCGTCTTAAGTTCATGAAATCGTTTGCTCTGGCTCTCACCACAGCGGTCATACCCGTTGTTAGTAGCGCACAATCCCCGGTGCACACCCCCACATGGACGGATGGGATCGCCTGCATCGTCTACTCGCACTGCACGAACTGCCACAACCCCGGCGGAATCGCACCCTTCTCACTCCTCACATACAACGATGCCTTTCAAAATCGGCAGTCTATCGGTGCCAGTGTGGCGGCATTTAGCATGCCCCCTTTTCCGCCCGCGGAACAACCCAAAAAGTTTGCCCACGCGAACACATTGACCGCCCACGAGCGGGCCGAACTAGTCGACTGGGTATCCAACTTTGCGCCTTTGGGCGACGCAAATGCGATTCCTCCGATTCCCAGCTATTCAAGCGGACCCGGCCTTAGCCAACCCGATGTACAGCGTCGGATTCCCAACTACGTGGTAAACACCACTCAGGACCTGTACCGCGTTTTTGTGCTTCCGCTTAACAACCTCACAGACAAGTACATTCAGTCAATCGAAGTAGTGCCAAGCAACAGGTCCATCGTGCACCATGCACTCATTTTTCAGGATACCAGTTCGCTGCCGCTTCAGCTCGACGCCAATGATCCGGGCCCTGGCTACACTGCTTTTGGCGGAACTGGCTCTTCGACTTCCACACTGATCACCGGCTACGTTCCAGGCCAAGGCGTGTTTGAGTTCCCTTCTGGGTTCGGATCCAAAGTCTTAGCCAACAGCAATTTGCTTGTGCAAATTCACTATCCTGGTTATGTTTCAAATCAAGTGGATAGCACCGAAATTCGCGTTAAATATGCCAACGGAACGGTGCGCAACGTCACCACCTCGCCCGTACTCAACCACGTTCAAAACCTGGTCAATGGACCTTTGGTGATTCCAGCTAACCAAGTAAAAACGTTTAAAGCGGTGCGTACCATTCCGTTAAACCTCACGCTGACCGCCCTCATGCCGCACATGCACTTAGTCGGTAAACGCTTTAAAGCGGGTTTGGTGCACAACGGCGACAGCACCCAGCTCATAAACATTCCCGAATGGGATTTTCACTGGCAAGGCTTTTACACGTACAAATCGCCCATTTTTTTACCCCAAGGAAGCAGTGTTTGGGCAGAGGTTACCTACGACAACACCACTGCCAACTGGAACAACCCGCACAGCCCGCCCCAGACGGTCACGGCGGGCGAAGGCACGGGCGACGAAATGCTACTTTTGTACATGAACCTCAGTGCCTATTTGTCTGGAGATACGCTGCTCAACTTTGACCCAAGCCTGCACTGGGAGCACGATTCGGCATCGTGCGTAAACTACCAAATTGGCAGCACCGAATTGAGCTCTACAGTTGCCGAACTGCACTGGAGCCCATCTGAGCAGCGGCTATTCAGTGACGAGCGTGGAGCGTTTGTGCTCTCTGACGCGCTGGGGCGCGTACACTCAAATGGATTTTGGAACGAGCCTTCGCTCTACTTGCCGGCTCTCAATCCCGGTGTGTATTTGGTGCGCTGGTCCCACCGCACCGCGCGCTTTGTGGTGACCCAATAAGGGGCTCGCGTGCACTAGCGAACTGTCGCACCCACCGGCAGGTCGCCGTCGGGCTGCACAAAGGCCAACTTGCCCGTTTCGGGGTTGTCGGCCATCAGGATCATGCCTTGCGACTCGATTCCGCGCATTGCCCGCGGAGCGAGGTTCGCCAGCAAGATTACGCGACGTCCCACGACCTCTTCGGGGCTGAAGTGCTCGGCGATTCCGCTGAGTACGGTTCGGCGGTCGAGGCCCGTGTCGAGCGTAAGCTTGAGGAGGCGGTCAGCCTTGGGTACGCGCTCGGCCTCAAGCACTTGTGCGACGCGAAGGTCGAGCGGCGCGAACTGGTCGTAGGTGATTTCGGGCGCCAAAGGCGGCAGTGCAGGGGCTTCAGATTCGGTCACTTCAGGAGCATTTAAGGCAGACGCAGCCTGGAGCTTGGCGCGCTGCGCCTCGACCTGC
Organism: uncultured Schleiferiaceae bacterium; assembly: GCA_965657195.1. GTDB lineage: Bacteria > Bacteroidota > Bacteroidia > Flavobacteriales > Schleiferiaceae > TMED14. Next base: position 32,130 of record CBFHNK010000001.1, on the reverse strand, counting down.
TCGTCTTCGATTTTTTGAAAGAGTAAGCTGGACTCGCCCAGGGCGGATCCCACCGGAATCCACGGCCCTTCGCTAGCTAGATCGGCCCAAGTCAGCACGGGAGCCCCTCCGAGCATGGCGCGGATGCGGTCCGCGGTAAATGGCATAAACGCTTCAAACGCGGTCGCCAAGGCCGCCACGAGCTGCGTCGCGACGCCCAGAATGGCTGCGGCGCGCTCGGGGTCCGTCTTGACCACCTGCCAAGGCGCCTCGTCGGCGAGGTACTTGTTGCCCACGCGGGCCAAATCCATCGCGTGGCCGAGGGCCTCGCGGAACTTAAACGCTTCAAGCGCTTCAGCTACCAAGGCAGATTGGACTGCCACCGCGCCCAGCGCCTCGCGGTCCTGGGGAAGGGTACCGGCCGCAGGCACGGTTCCGCCACAGAATTTATGGTTGAGCACCATAACGCGGTTGACGAGGTTGCCCAGCACGGCGACCAGCTCAGAATTGTTGCGCTGCTGAAAGTCGGCCCAGGTGAAGTCGTTGTCTTTGGTCTCAGGCATCGTGGCGGTGAGCACGTAGCGCAAAACGTCCTGCTGGCCGGGGAAGTCCGCCAAGTATTCGTGCAGCCACACGGCCCAGTTGCGCGATGTCGACAGCTTTTGGCCCTCGAGGTTCAAAAATTCGTTGGCCGGAACCTGGTCGGGCAAAATGTACCCGCCGTGCTGCATCAAAATGGCCGGAAAAATCACGCAGTGAAAGACGATGTTGTCCTTGCCAATGAAGTGAATGAGGCGGGTCGAGGGGTCCTTCCACCAGGTCTCCCAGCCGTCGCCCTTGAGCTCTTGGGTGGCGGTGATGTACCCCAGGGGCGCGTCAAACCACACGTAAAGCACCTTGCCGTCGGCACCCTCGACCGGAACAGGAACGCCCCAATCCAAGTCGCGCGTCATCGAGCGCGGCTGCAGGCCGTCGCCCGCGTCGAGCCAACTCAGGGTTTGGCCGTAAACGTTGGGCTTCCACTCGGGGTGCGAGGTGATGTAGCGGCGCAGGTCGTCCGACAGCTTGTCGAGCGGCAAAAACCAGTTTGTAGTGGGTTTGAGCACGGGAGTGGCGCCGCTCAGCGTCGACCGCGGATTGATCAGGTCGGTCGGATTCAGCGTGGCTCCGCACTTTTCGCACTGGTCGCCGTAGGCGGCATCGTGGCTGCAGCGCGGACACGTTCCGACGATGTAGCGGTCGGCCAAAAACTGCTGGGCCTCGGGGTCAAAGTACTGGTCGGTCTGGCGTGCCTCAAATACACCCTTGCCGTACAGCGTTTTGAAAAAATCAGACGCCACCTGCTTGTGGCGGTCGCTGCTGGTGCGCGAATAGTGGTCAAAGGCGATGCCGAAGTCCGCAAGGGCGTCGCGCATCATGGCGTGGTAGCGGTCGACGATTTCGCGCGGAGTCACCCCCTCTTTGCGTGCCTTCATGGTGATGGCCATTCCGTGCTCGTCGGATCCGCAGACAAAGGCGACGTCTTCGCCTTTTAAGCGTTTAAAACGGACATAAATATCTGAGGGCAGGTAGCAACCCGCCAGGTGGCCCAAGTGTATGGGACCGTTCGCATACGGCAGTGCGGCCGTGACCAAAGTGCGCTTGAATTCTGACGCCATATCTGCAAAGGTAAACTACCTTGGGGGCCGCTATGCTGCGCATTCCAGCCTTCCTCAAGCCCGGCGACCAGATCGCCCTCATCAGTCCGAGTCGCTTTGCGGAACCGGAGCAAATCGCTTCCGCCCAAACGTTTGCAAACGCGCACGGTTGGGAACTCGTTTTGGCTCCAGGCCTGGGCGATTCCGACGGCCAATTGGGCGGAACCGACGACGCCCGTGCTACCCAAATCAACTGGGCTTTGGCGCAGCCGTCGGTACGCGCGCTCTGGGGCGTTCGCGGCGGCTACGGAGCCGTACGCGCCGTCGACCGCGTCGACTGGACCCTGCTGGACCGCGACCCCAAGTGGCTCGTGGGTTTCAGCGACTTCACGGTACTGCTCAGCGAAACCTACGTACAGGGCGTGGCCTCGATGCACGGCCCGATGGCCATTCAGCTTGCGCGAAACGCTTCGCCCGACTCGTTTCAAGCGCTTGCCAACGCGTGGAACGGAACCCCTTGGACGCTCAGCGGCCGTAGCGACTTCAGTGACTTCGCGGTGCGCGGACCCCTGGTTGGCGGAAACCTTTCGGTCCTCTACAGCCTTCTGGGCTCGAAGAGCTTCCCCGACCTACGCGGATGCATCCTCGCCCTTGAAGACCTCGACGAATACCACTACCACCTCGACCGCATGATGCAGGGCCTGCGCCGAGCCGGTGTGTTTGACGGCGTCCTCGCCGTGGTGGCCGGAGACTTCAGCGACCTCAAAGACCACGAACGTCCCTTCGGGCGGACCTGGTCCCAGATCCTACGCGAGGCGGTTCCGGCCGAAATTCCAGTCGTCGAGCACTTCGGATTTGGCCACGAGAACCGTAATCTTACGTTTATCCACGGCTTGCCGCACGCGCTCGACGCAACTTCGGGGCATGCCACACTCCGACCCCTTTTACCCTAGCGCCGCCGTACCCGCCAATCCGCTGGTTCGGGCCTTGGCCCCTTCGGCACGGCGATCCCGCGGCCTCGAAGCCGAGGATGCCGCCCTCTCCCACTACACCGCCCTGGGTTACACGCTCTTGGCGCGCAACTGGCGCCACCATCACTTTGAGGTGGACCTCATTCTCGCGGCACCTGATGGCGGAACCTTCGTCGCCGCCGAAGTCAAGTTTCAGTCGCGCCTCACCGACTTCGCTCCCTGGAACCGACCGCAACTTCAGCGCATCCAGCGCGCAGCAGCCGCCTTTGGCCGATCCCACCGGCACCGCGGATCCTGGCGCATCGACCTCGTTCGCTGCCACGGAAGCCCCGCGCGCGTCGTGGAGGTCCGCGAAAATGGGTGGGCTGGAATTTAGTTGCTGGTTTCTCGTTGCTTGTGGCGCTCGGGCTAAAGCGCTTCGCGCTGGGGCCCCTTCGGGGTTAAGGCTGCTTTGCAGCTTTGACCGCTACGCGGCCACTGGTAGCTAGAAACAAGTAACAAATTGACCAACAGCTAACGAGCTAACCTTGCCAACGAGCTAATTTGCCAAAACACTACCTTTGCATCGTGAATTCACGCAAACCACGGCCCAGCGACGCACCAGGTGCGCCCAAGCCCAAGCCCGCTGCGAAGCGGCCTGCCGCACGAAGTGAACGTCCTGACTCTGAAGGGTCTGGTGACGCTCCGCGACGCGCATCCGCTCGCCCCAGCAACCGAAGTTTTGACCGCGCTCCGCGCGAAGACCGTCCCTCTGGAGACCGTCCACCCCGCGCTGACCGCCCATTCGGCGACCGTCCGCCACGCGGTGACCGCCCATTCGGAGACCGTCCGCCCCGAGCTGACCGCCCCTACGGAGATCGCCCTCCACGCGCTGACCGCCCCTACGGAGATCGCCCTCCACGCGCTGACCGCCCCTACGGCGACCGTCCCGGTCGGCCAACGAGCCAACGAGCGAACGAGCCACGAGGAGACCGTCCTGCGCGCCCCAGCACACCGGGAGGCGCCTTCAAAACCTTTGGTCCGAAAAAGGAATTCCGAGCCAACGACAGCCGCGGTGCACGTCCGAGCCGTCCAATGGGCCCACAAACCAACGAGCCAACGAGCCAGCCTGGCCAACCCAGCCAACAGCCCTACGAACCATGGAACATGGAAGGCCTTGGCCCCAAGCACTTTAGTGGCGATGGCCGCGTGCACCCCAAGTACGGAACCGACGGCCGCGAGCGCAAGTCGGGATTCGCAAATACAGGGTTCCGCAAGCAGCCCACAGGGCGTCCGAAATTCAAGACGGCCGAGGAGTATGCGCCCGACAGCGACACGATGCGCCTCAACCGCTACCTCGCCCACGCCGGCATTTGCTCGCGCCGCGAGGCCGACGACCTCATTGCCCAGGGACTGGTCACGATCAACGGCCAAGTGGTCACTGAAATGGGATACAAAGTGGGCCCGGGCGACGACGTCCGCTACGCCGGTGAACGCCTGAAGAGCGAGCGCAAAGTCTACGTGCTGCTGAACAAGCCTAAGGGCTTTATCACGACCGTCGACGACGAGCGCGCCCGCAAAACGGTGATGGATTTGGTCAGTAAAGCTTGCCGCGAGCGCATTTACCCTGTGGGTCGCCTTGACCGCGGAACCACGGGCGTCCTGCTGCTCACCAACGACGGAGCGATGGCCAAAAAGCTGACGCATCCGAGCCACGGAGCCCACAAAATCTACCACGTGACCCTGGACAAACCGTTTAGTCCGGCCGACGCAGACAAACTCAAGCGCGGAATCAACCTCGAGGACGGCCCCGTAGCAGTTGACAAGCTCGAAATGCCCGACCCCGAGAATCCGTTCGAAGTAGGCGTCGAAATCCACGTGGGCCGCAACCGCATTGTGCGCCGCATGTTTGGAGCCCTCGGGTACGAGGTCGTCAAACTGGACCGCACGGTATTTGCAGGACTCACCAAGAAGAACCTCTCGCGCGGCCAGTACCGACTGCTGAACGAGAAAGAAATCTCCTTCCTCAAAATCCTGCAGTAAATGCACCGAGCCTTCCGCATCCTCCTATGGGTTTTGGCCGTCCTGACGGCGGCCCTAGGCGGATTGGCGGGCTACGTGTACACCCACCAGGACGAGCTCAAAGCCCAAATGCTGGGCGCCGTCAACGAGCGCCTCAACAGCCCGGTTCAGATCGGGGGGCTTGAGGTGGACCTCTGGGGCCAGTTCCCCGACGTCTCGCTGCGCTTCGACCGGGTGCTGGTTCCGGACCCTCAGATTCCGACCGACAGCCTCGCATACGCCGAGTCGGTCTACGCTCAGTTTGACCTGTTTAAGGCTATTCGCGGAACCTATATTTTGCAGCGCATTACCCTTCGCGACGGCCGCCTCAAACTGCGCTGGAACGAAGACGGAACCAACAACTACGGGATCTTCAAGGAGGACTCGAGCGAAACCTCGAACGCCGCCGTCCAACTCGACGGCGTCACCGTCTTGAACACCAAAATCACCTTGAGCGGCTACGGAAACCCTCCGTGGTCGGAAACTTTGATCGCGGAACGCGTCCGGGCACGGGGCACGCTCGACGCGGATGCCTTTGCGGCCGAACTGGACTGGGAACTTTGGGTTCCGAACCTCGCGGCCCGCCCGATCCGCATCGAGGGCAGAGCCGAAATGAATGGAAGCGACGGTGTGTTTGCGGTTCCGCGCGGAGCCCTCAACGTCGCCGGCTGGCCCCTCGACCTGAGTGGCGAACTCCGCAACGGCCAAGGCCAGTGGAACTTCGCGGCCGACGACCTCGACGTCGCCAAAGTGATTGCGCTTATTCCGGCGGCCCTGCTTCCGGACCCTGAAACCCTTCAGCTGACCGGCTCAGTCAACCTCAAGGCCAAGGCCGTCACCACCACGCAAGGAAGCCGTCTGGTCGCCGACGCCACCTGGACCGACGGCGGCCTCACCTCGGGCGCCTTTGACTTTAGCGGAATCTCTGCCCAAATCCACGCCGACAACGGAGCCCAAGCACGCGCCGCCAGCACCGAACTGAGCATCGACATTAAGTCCGCCCAAAGCACTGAAAGCCAGGTCGCTGGACGCCTGACCCTCGCCAACCTCGACGCCCCCGACCTCGAGTTTGCAGGCAACGTGACGGTGAGCATCGCCGAATTCCTGCGCTGGATCGACATCACCACGTGGGACGAAGCCAGTGGCTCCGCGCACGGAACCCTCGGCTTCACGCAGCACTACACCAGCCTTGAAGAGCTCGGAATCCAAGGTGTTTGGGGCGGAATGTGGTCCGGAACCCTCGCCCTCAGTCCCGGCCGCTGGAGGCCCCAGGGCAACTCCGTGGCGCTCGAAGTTCAAGGCGGCGAACTCGACCTGCTCGGCCAGGACCTTGGGCTTCGCAACCTTAAAATCGCTATCGGCCAGTCCGATGCCAGTATTTCAGGCCGCATCCGCAACGCCCTCAACGACCTCGGTATGGCGCACGACCTCGCCGTCACCGCCAAGCAACTCAATGTGGGCCAACTGTCTGATTCCGAGATATGGAACGGACTTTGGACCGGACCCGCCGACCCCAACGATCCCGAATTCAACGACCCCTACCGCGTCGAACTCAACGCCAGTCGCGTGCACTACGACAACCTGCACCTCAGCAACGTACAAAGCCTTATCGTAGGGCGCGGCCTCAACTTCAGCTTTCAAAACACCGCCGCTGACCTCGGCGGAGGCCAAATCCGCGGCCGTGGCGACTGGATGGCAGCCCAGCCCGACGGAGGCCACCTCAGCACCCAGCTTCAGTTTGCGCGGGTGCGCCTGAGCACCCTGCTTCGCGAAGTCAACAACTTCAACCAGACCAGCATCACCGCGTCCAACGTCGACGGCGTGCTCGATGCTACCGCCACCATCCAGCTGGACTTTGACGCGAACTACAACTGGGTTCCGTCCAGCCTCATCGCCGAAATCCAGTTCAACCTCGAGGGCGGACGCCTTCGCGACGTCAGCGCCCTGCAGCAGCTCGCTCGATTCGCCGAAGTCGAGGACCTCAAAGACGTGCGCTTTGCCCCGGTGCGCAACACCATTTACATCTCCCAGCAGCGGGTCCTGATTCCCGAAATGCTACTCGAAAACAACGCCTTACAGCTGAAGGTGGCCGGAACCCACGGATTTGACCAAGTCGTCGACTACCGATTCCAACTGCAGCTCCGCGAACTCCTCGGAGGCAAAAAACCCAAGCGGAGCCGAGACCTCGACGCCTACATCACCGAAGAGTCGACCCGCGGCCCCGTATGGGTTCCCATTCGCGCCACCGGCCCCATCGACAAGCTGAGCATCAAGCTCGACGGTCAGGCCCTCAAACAGGACGTCAAAACCTCAGTAACCCAGGACTGGAACAAGCAGGCATCCGAGATTAAAAACGCGGTGAAACCCGCAGAATACCAGATCGTTGCCCCCGAAAAGAAGTACCAGTTCGAGTGGGACGATTCCGAGGCCGACACCAGCCGTTCGATCAACGAGCCGGATCGTTCGCGCACCCAATTCCCCCGACTTCGCCGCCGGGGCGGTGGCGGGTAAAAATTCCGTCTATATTTGCTTCTAATTATGCGCCGAATCATCGTTGCCCTTCTGTTCGCTCTTGCCGCTCCTGTCATGGGCCAAACGCTTCCTACGCCTTCTGAGGTGTGCGGAGTTTTTGCTCCCAATGCCTTCACGCCCAACCGCGACAACACCAACGACTTCTTTGGCGTGGTGGTTTCAGAGGCCTGCGAAATGGTCACCTACGGCCTTCGAGTGTTTGACCGCTACGGCCGCCTCGTGTACGAGTGCACCGACCCACGCGACCGCTGGGACGGCAACTACAACGGCCGCGCCATGAAAGAGGGCACCTACCTCTGGCAGCTGAACGCGACCTACATCGATCCCGACGGTACCAACCAAGTTCGCCTTTCTGAGCAAGGTTCGGTGGTCCTCATCCGCTAATCCCATGGCGGCCAGGCTGTTCAGCCTAATTCTCTTCGCATTTTTTTGGAGCTTTTCGCCCGCGGAACCTCGCGTTCCCAGCCCCCTATCCATTGAATGCCGCGTCGAAGCCTCTGAGTGGTCGAAGCGCTCGAAACATTCCGCCTGGCTCATCTCGCTGCGCCGCGCCGACGGAACCCCCATTGAAGAACTCGTAATTCCCGCCACCAGCAACCCCCAAGTGCTCAAACTTGGCGACCGCCCCGCCGGAACCTACATCATCGCCGCCTACTTCGACACCAACGGCAACCGCAAGCTCGACCGCGGCGTCTTCACCAACCCCACCGAGCCCTACGCCTTCAGCAACAACGCCCGGAACCGCTTTAGCGAACCCGACCTCAGCGCCCAACGCTTCACCCACCCAGGCGCCCTGCAAAGGCTGGAACTGAACCCGGCGTTTTAGCGAGGTGAGCAAGATTGGCTCGTTGGCAAGGTTAGCTGAGATTAGCTCGTTGGCCTTTTGCGCTTCGCGCTAGGGCCGCTGCGCGGCTAGAGCTGATGCGCAGCTGAATTCACTAAACGGATATTTTCATCAATGAGCTGATTTACTGATGTATATCCATTTCGCGCATTAAGAAAAAAAGTAAAATCCGGTTATAACCGAATGCTCAGCGGCGCTTTGCGGCGTTGCCGCAACAAGTGACTAGTTACCAGTTGCTTGCGAGCCAACCTTGCCAACGAGCCAACCTTGCCAACGAGCCAACCTTGCCAACGAGCCAACCTCGCCAACGAGCCAACCTTGCTAACGAGCTAGCCGACCAAAAACAAATTAACCGCCTCCTGAAACGCCTTGGGCTGTTCAGCGTGCACCCAGTGGCCGGCGCCGGCGATGCTTTCGAGCTGAGCTGAAGGAAAGTGCTGTAGGATGCCCTCCCAGTCTTCGTCGCGGATGTAGTTACTGGCGAGTCCGCGCACAAAAAGAACGGCTCCGACAAACTGGTCGAGCGGGCCGAGGGGCTTTCCGATGCGGTCCATGCTGGCTTCGAGCACGGGAAGGTTGCACTTCCAGGCGAGCTGCTTTTCGTCGTTCCACTCGAGGTTTTTGAGGAGGAACTGGCGGATTCCCCAATCGGGAAGGTCCGCTTCAAGGGCGCGATCGGCCTCGGTGCGCGAACCAAGTTCCGCCAAATTGAGGCGGCGCATCGCGTCGAGAATGAACTGGTGGTGCGGAGGGTAGGCGCGGGGCGCGATGTCGACGACCACCATGCGCTCGACCCAGCTGGGGTAGCGGGCGGCGAGCTCCATGACCACTTTTCCGCCCATGGAATGGCCGAGCCAGGCCACGGGGCCGTGACCAAAGTGGGCTTCGGCGTAGGCTACCGCGTCTTCGACCATTTCAGCGTAGCTGTGGCTGGCGGTGTGGGGAGAACGGCCATGGTTTCGCTGGTCGACGAGGTGCACCTCGAACCCGAGTTCCGCCCACGACCGGGCGTGCGTGGCCCAGTTGTCGCCCATTCCGAGAAAGCCGTGCAGGACGATGAGCGGACGGCCGGTTCCGACAATTTTTCCTTCAAGAACTACCGACATAACTGCTTTAATCGTTTAAAATCCCTTGCCCTGCGCACCCAACTCGAGCTGGTAGCGGTAGCGTTGGATGGTGTTTTCAAGCCCAAGATAGAGCGCGTCAGCGATCAAGGCGTGACCAATCGACACCTCGTCGAGCTGGGGCAGTGATGCGGCAAAAAAGGCGAGGTTCTCGGCACTGAGGTCGTGGCCCGCGTTCACGCCCAGGCCGAGCGACGCGGCAAATGCTGCAGATTCCGCATACGGTGCCACCACAGCAGCGCGAAGCCGCTCAAAACCGGCGGAATCGCCCTCGGCGCGCAGCGCAAGGGCCGCATCGTAGCCCTTGGCGTAGGCCTCGGTGTAGAGCTCGATTCGGTCCGCTCCCACGGCGCGCGCACCCTCAATCAAAGTGGCGTCGCACTCGATAAAAAGGGACGTGCGGATTCCGGCCGCGCGAAACTCGGCAACCACCTCGCGAAGCATTTCGGCATGCGCGAGCGTGTCCCAACCTGCGTTGGACGTCAGCACATCCGGGCCATCTGGCACGAGTGTCACCTGTTCGGGCGCACATTCGAGCACTAAATCAATAAAATCACGGCTCGGGTAGCCCTCAATATTGTATTCAGTGTGCACCACGCTGCGAAGTGCGCGCGCATCGGCGTAGCGAATGTGGCGTTCGTCGGGGCGCGGATGCACCGTAATCCCCTCGGCACCAAACTCTTGCGCGCGACGGGCGGCCATGAGCACATCCGGAATCTGCCCCCCGCGGCTGTTGCGCAGCGTCGCGATTTTATTAATATTGACCGACAAGCGGGCGGGGCGAAGGGTTGCCATACTCCAAAGTTTTAAACCGTTTGCCAAAGGTCGCGCAGCCGTTTAGAAATTCGTACTTACGTTTGACCTATGTTTTGGGACGACCTTTTGACCACTGAACGCCCCGAGGGGCAAGCCCTTTGGCCTGTTTCGGATGCGACCGGACGCTACACCGGTATGGCGTCAACCGACGGAAGCGTCTCTGAGCTGCGTCCCTTTTACTCGGGCCAGCACCCCGTGGACGCCCTCAACTTGATGGCCGAGCTGCACACCGACTCCTTGGCGGTGGTCGACCAAGACATGCAGCTACTTGGCGGACTCAGTTCCGCCAGCCTCTCGCAGTGGATGGGCGCACAGTGGTGCTTTGAGCTCCCGGGCAGCAGCGTCTGGCTCCGCGGCCCACACACCGTCAGCGGCCAATGGATCCAAGCCCTCGAAGAAGAAGGCTACCGCGTAGTCGCCCTCGCCACCGACTACGACGCGACCGCGGCCCAGTTCGGAACCTGGATCCGACTCGACCAGCCCGACCCCACGGCAGCCGTGGAAACCCTTGAACGCCTTGGCGCTACGGTGCTCGGAGCCTACCCCCCGGGCCGCCGCCACGACGACGCCCAAGACAACTTGGACCACCTCATTCACTACCTCAACCTCTAAGCCATGGCCCGCATTGCGATCTACGGAAAACGCGTGCCCGACGAAGCCCAGCCCTTTGTCGAGCGAACCTTGGCCTCGCTTCGCGAAGAAGGCTGTGACATCACTATCTACCGCGGCTTTCAGCACCGCCTCAACGAGAGCTGGAACCTCGGACTTGACCTGCCCGAATATACTTCCGCCGAAACGCTTCAAGCGCTTAACCCGGACTTTTTGCTTGTGATTGGCGGCGACGGAACCTTACTCGACGCTACCTCGCAGGTGGGGCGCAGCGGAATTCCGCTCATCGGACTCAACACCGGACGACTAGGATTTTTGGCCAACATCACCCGAGATGAGGCCCCGACCGCCCTCAAGCGCATTTTGCAGGGCGCCTACCGCATCGAAGAGCGCTTCACCCTGCAGGCCTCGACCGACGGACCCGAGCTGCTCGACCCCAACTTCGCCCTCAACGAAATCGCCGTGAGCCGCAAGGGCACGACCAGCATGATCTCGGTCCACGTGCACCTCGACGGGCAGTTTCTCAACACCTACTGGGCGGACGGACTGCTCATCAGCACTCCGACGGGCTCGACGGGCTACAACTTGAGCTGCGGCGGACCCATTTTGATGCCGCAATCGCCGAACTTCATTATTACGCCGATCGCACCACACAATTTAACGGTGCGTCCGCTCGTTATTCCCAACGATGGCGTACTTGAACTTCGAATCGAAGCCCGCGAAGGCAACTTCCTTTGCTCTTTGGACTCCCGCGTCTTCACCCTGGACGTCGGAACCACCCTGCGCATCCAGCAAGCCGACTTCAAGTTCCGACTGGTTCAGACCGAAGTTCAGGACTTCCCCACTACCCTGCGCAACAAGCTGCTCTGGGGCCTCGACCGCCGCAACTAGCCCTCGGCAAAGGCCGTATCTTTGCGGGCTTATGCGCCGCGCCCTCCTGATTTGCACCTTATTGACGTCCCTTGGGGCGGGTGCACAGCACAGCCAAGACCTCAGTATTTCGTGGGGCGGAATCGGGTTTCGCGGCGACGTAGGGCCCACCTGGACCCTTCCCACCCAAGGCAGCGCCCTGACGCTAGGGTACCGCTACCAGGGCCACCCGCACTATGCACTGCGCATCGTCGCCGAGCAAGGCAAATTCACGACCTCAGACGTCAACAGCGGACGCGACGACCGCGAAGCCCGCGGGATCACCGTGCGCACCCAAACCCAAAGCGTCTGGGTTCTCGGCGAAGTCACGTTTTTGCCGGTGCGGATTCCCTCGTTTCGCTTTCAGCACACTCCCTACCTGTTTAGCGGACTCGGCGTAACCGCCTACAACCCCCAAGGCCAGTACCTGGGCGAATGGATGGACCTTCGCCCGCTTGCGACCGAGGGCCAAGGCCTCGCGGGCAGCGGAACCACCGTCTACGGAACCCGCGCCCTCAGCGTTCCATTAGGCCTTGGATGGCGGGCCCACCTCGGCCCGTGGCTCATGGCCCAGGCTGAAGTGCAGTGGACTTGGGTCCGCAGCGACTACCTCGACGATGTGTCGGGCAACTACGCCAATACCGAAGCGGTTCGCGCCGCCCACGGAGACGCCGCCGCCTACTTCGCCGATCCGACCAACCGCCAGCTCACGGGCTACGCTCGAGGACAATCTGCGCAAAATGACGGTTGGTTCCGCGCCAACATCGGGTTAGGTTTGCATTTAGAAAAATTTTGGGAAACTTGCGCCGCATTCCTTAACTGATGAAACAAATTCCGCAGCACGTCGCGATCATAATGGACGGCAACGGCCGTTGGGCCAAGAAGCAGGGCTTTACCACCCGAGTGCGCGGCCACGAGATTGGCGTTGAGGCCCTACGTCGCGCAGCAACGGGCGCTGCGGAACTTGGAATCCGCTACCTCACCGTCTACGCCTTTTCAGAAGAGAACTGGCAGCGCCCCAAGGCAGAAGTGGACGCGCTGATGAACATTTTGATGACCAGCTTGAGCAAAGAGCTTCCCGTGCTGCAAGAAAACGGAATTCGCCTGCACGCCATCGGCAACCTCGGCGCCCTGCCCAACAAGGCCCGACGCCAACTCGACGCGACCCGTGAAGCCACTGCCGGCAACGAGCGAATGGTACTGACGCTAGCCCTCAGCTACGGTAGCCGCCAAGAAATCCTTGGGGCCGTGCAAAAACTAGCACGGCGTTCGGCCAATGGCGAGATCCAACCCGAAGGCATCACCGAGGCCGACATCGCCCAAGCGCTGTGGACCCACGACCTTCCGGATCCCGAATTGGTAATCCGGACGAGCGGCGAACAGCGCATCTCGAACTTCTTACTTTGGCAGATTTCGTACGCAGAATTCGTGTTCTTGCCCGTACTTTGGCCTGATTTTTCGAAAGAAGACCTCGTCGAAGCGCTCGAGCAGTACGCTGGACGCGAACGACGCCTCGGAAAAACCAGCGAACAACTCACCGCATGATGCGCATCAAATCCCTCGTCCTGGCCGCCCTCGTGGCCCTCGCCAGCCCGTTGTGGGCGCAGATGCCCGCGGCTCCGACCGTCGAAATCACCGCCGGAATCGACTACGAAATCGGCGGAATCCTCGTCACCGGTGCCGACGAACTCGACCCATCAATGGTCACCTTGCTCAGCGGACTCCGCGTGGGCGACATGGTGCAGTTTCCGTCCGAAAAGGTTTCGAGCGCCATCCGCAACCTTTGGAAGCAGGAACTTTTTGAAGATGTTCAGCTCTACATCACTGCGCGCAACGGCGGGGTGGTCTACCTCGAATTCCGCTTAAAAACGCTTCCGAAGCTTAGCAAGTACTACTTCGAGGGCATTAGCAAGTCGCGCCAGGACGCCCTGCGCGAAAAACTCGGTTTGAGCCGCGGAACCATTGTTTCGCCCAACCTTCTGCGCACCGCCGAAGCCACGATACGCAAGCACTTTGTCGAGAAGGGATTCCCTGACGCGCAAGCCAAGCTCACGGCCCTGCAGGACACCGAATTCGTACAAGCAGTCGTCGTAAAAGTTGAGGTTCAGCCCGGGCCCCGCCTGCGCATTGACGACATTGTGTTTACCGGAAATTCCGCCTTGAAAAGCGGCAAGCTGCGCCGCGCCATGGACGAGCTGCACCGCCTGCGTTGGTGGAACATTTTTCAATCCGCCAAGTACCTCGAAGACAAGCTCGAAGGCGAGCGCGCCCTCATCGTAGAGGCGTACAACCACGCCGGCTACCGCGACGCCCGAATCGTGCGCGACACCGTGTACCGCATCGACGTCAAGGACAAGCCTCGGATCCGCATCGAATTCGCGATCGAAGAGGGGCGCCCCTACTACTACCGCAGCGTGCGCTTTTTGGGCAATTCCAAGTACGACAACGCTACCCTTCAGAGCATTCTTAAGATTGAGGCGGGCGACCGCTACGATTCCAAGCTACTGGCCACACGCGTCAACGGCGACCCGAACGGCAACGACATTTCGTCGCTCTACCTCAACAACGGCTACTTGTTTAGCAATGTGATTCCGGTGGAAGCGCGCGTGGAGAATGACTCGATCGACCTCGAAATCCGCATTCGCGAAGGCCGACCCGCCACCGTGCGCAAGGTGACGGTGATCGGAAACGACCGCACCAACGACCACGTGATTTACCGCGAAATCCGCACGCGTCCCGGGGATTTGTTCTCAAAAGCCGACATTCAGCGTACAATTCGCGAACTGGGCCAGCTCGGATACTTTGATCCTCGATCGATCAATATTACGCCCAACCCCGACCCCATGACCGGTTCGGTTGACTTGGAATACACCGTCTCTGAGCAGTCCACCAGCCAGCTCGAACTGCAGGGCGGATGGGGCGCCAACATGGTCATCGGAACCGCCGGCCTCAACTTCAATAACTTCAGCGCGCGCAACCTCTTCAACAAGAAGGCGTGGCGTCCGCTCCCGTCGGGCGACGGCCAGACCATCAACATTCGGGCGCAGAGCAACGGAACCTTTTTCTCGTCGTACAACTTCAGCTTTACCGAGCCCTGGCTGGGTGGCAAGAAGCCCAATTCAGTCACGTTCACGGCCTACCACAACCGTATGAATATGTCGGGACGCACCGACAGCACGGCCCAGCGCATCAACATTACCGGGGTGACCCTTGGCCAAGGCCTTCGCCTGAAGTGGCCCGACGACTACTTCACGCTCTACCACGCGATTGACTACCGCCGTTTTGACATCAACAACTACCCCTTCGGGACGGGGATGTTCACCTCGGGCATCGCCAACTCGATTGCCTACAACTTCACGCTGCGCCGTGACAACCGCGACCTTCCGATTTTCCCGACGCGCGGATCAAGTCTTTCGTTCAACGTCGAGGCGACGCCACCTATTTCGTTGCTCGACGGACGCGACTACAGCAAGCTGACCGCCAACGAGAAGTACAAGTTTATCGAGTACTACAAGTTCAAGTTCTCAGGCGACTACTACGTGCAGCTCGCCAAAAATTTGGTGGTGCGCAGCTACGGCGAGTTTGGCTTCCTCGGATCCTACAACAACGACTACGGCCTGCCCCCGTTTGAGCGCTTCTACATGGGTGGTGACGGACTTCAGAACTTCGTGCTCGACGGCCGCGAAATCATCGGCCTGCGCGGCTACACCAACTTCAGCCTGACGCCCAATGGCGGCGGAGCCCTGTACAACAAGTTCACCTCAGAGCTGCGCTACCTCATTTCACCCAACCCGTCGGCCCAAATTTTTGTGCTCGGATTCGTGGAGGCCGGCAACAACTACCTGCATTTCGAGGACTACCAACCGTTTGAACTCAAGCGCTCTGCCGGAGTCGGTCTGCGCATCTTCATGCCGATGTTCGGACTGCTGGGCGTGGACCTCGGCCACGGATTTGACCCCATGCCCGGGCAAATTACCCCGTCGGGCTGGCAGACACACTTCGTTCTTGGCCAGCAATTCTAAGTCATGATGCGCCGCCTTCTCTTTGCCCTCGGAATCTTTGCCTCACTGGCCGCTTCGGCCCAGCGAATGGGCTACGTAGATACCCAGGCCCTGCTCAAGCGACACCCGATGTACGTTCAGGCCCAGGCCGAAGTCGAACGGTTGAACAACCAATTCCACGGCGAGGTCCAGTCCCTGTTTGACGACGCCGACGCACTGCGCGGCCAACTCGAGGCCGAGCGCGTGCTGCTGACCACCGGCATGATCGCCGAGCGCGAAAAGCTCATCGCCAATACCATGGACAGCGCCCGGGCCCGCCAAATGCGCTACTTCGCCCCCGAGGGCACGCTCTTTGCCAAACGAGAAGAGTTGGTCGCGCCCATTCAATCCCAAATCGCCGGAGCCATCCGCGAAGTAGCCCGCCGCAAGAAGTTGGATTTTGTATTTGACAAAGGCAGCAACCTCGCAGTGGTCTACGCCAACGAATCTCTTGACATCACCAACGAAGTCCTGCAGCAGCTTGGCTTTTAACTCCCTACCTTTGCCATTATGAAAAAGATCGCTCTCATTGCCGCCCTTGTGTTTGCCAGCGCAGCTTCCGCCCAATCTATTGTCGCCCACGTGAACGTCGACAGCCTTTTAGTACAAATGCCTGAGTACAAGCTAGCCCAAGAGGCCCTTCAGGCCGAGCAAGCCAAGTTTGAGTCCGAGGCTAAAGAAATGAATGCCGAACTTGAGAAAGGCGCCCAGGCCCTTCAGGCCAATGCTGCGACGTGGACGGAGCTGCGCCAGCGCCAAGAGCAGACCCGCCTTCAGGAGATGTACAACAACATCCAAGAGTACATGCAAGGCGCTCAGGGCCAACTTCAGCAAAAAGAAGTGGAGTTGATCACCCCAGTGCTTGAAAAGCTCCAGAACGCCATTAACGCCGTAGCAGAAGCGAAAAAGGTTTCGTACGTGCTCGACGCTTCGCAAAGCAAGGGACAAGTGATTTTTGCCAAAGGCGGAATGAACCTCGGCCCTGAAGTTCGCGCCTACCTGGCCAAGTAATGTCCGCCACGGTGGACGGGCCCATTGGGCTCTTTGATTCGGGTGTTGGCGGTTTAACTGTTGCCCGTGCACTAGCCGATCGCCTTCCGGGTGAGCGGCTTCTTTATTTTGGGGACACCGCCCACCTTCCGTACGGAGACAAGTCGCCCGAGGCCATTCGCGGCTACAGCCTAGCCATCGCGCAGCATTTGGTCGACCTTGGCGCCAAAGCGATCGTGGTCGCGTGCAATTCCGCCTCATCAGTAGCCTACGACGCCTTGGTCGATGCCTTGAGCGTGCCCGTATTCAATGTGATTGATCCCGTGGTTGCCGAGGTGGCGCGCCTGGGCGTGCAACGGGTCGGAATCTGGGGCACCAAAGCCACCATCAAGTCGGGCGTGTTTCCGGCCAAATTCGCGGCGCAGGCCCCCAACGCCGCTGTGCGCGCGTGGGCGACACCCCTGCTGGTTCCGGTGATTGAAGAAAACATTTTACAGGGCCCCATCCTGGACGCCGTGATTGACGGATACGCGCGCCCTACGGAGGCAGAAGACGTGGACGCCCTCGTACTCGCCTGTACCCACTACCCCATTGTAGCCGCGCAAATCGGCCAACGCATGGGCCGCGACGTTGCGTTACTTTCAACGCCCCAAATCGTGGCAGAGCACGTGGCGTTGGCGATTGAAGCCCAGGGCTTACTGCGTGATGCGGCGGTTCCGGTGGATTCGCACCAGTTTGTGGTTAGCGACTACACTCCGGCATTTGAGGCCATTGCCCAGCAGTTCTTTGGCGAAGCCATCGCGCTGCGCGAGGACCACCTCTGGGGTTAAGCCGGGCGCTGGGCAACAATTCGGCGGTACTGGATTTCGCCGTTCTTGAGTCGCTCGTAGAGCTGTGAACCCACGTTTCCGGCAAACTCGGTAAACATTCCGCGCAGCCAAAACGGAACCCGCTTTTTGATCAGCGCTTTTTTGGTCGGTTCGTCGCGCTCAATCGCCGTGACCACATTCGAAGAAATGTCCACGTCTTCGATGAGCTCCAAACCCGCCTCCGAGACCCACTGGTAGAGCAGGTCCCAATTCCATGTCGCTCTGACGTCCACGAGGTGCAGCTTGCCGCCAGGGCGCAGTACCCTGACCACCTCTCGCACGAACTGGGCTTGATCCCGGTACGCATGGCAGGATTCCACGTTGAGCACCACGTCGAATGAGTCCGGCCCAAAGGGCATGTCCATGCTGTTGCCTTCGAGGTAACGCGCAGGGGTTCCCGCATGATTTTTATGGCAGAACGCGATCGCCGAGGCGGCAAAATCCAATCCGGTCGCCGAAGCCGGGTGCATTGTTTCGGCCACGTGCCGCAAGCCGCCACCTCGGCCCGAACCTACCTCGAGTACATCCTTGCCCGCAACCTTTGCTCGAGCTGCGAGGTAGTGGTACATGGCCCGAGATCGCCATTGAAACTGCTGCTCGTCAAGGGTCCCCCATTCGTAGCGCTCGGCATCAGTGGGCTCGTAGCCGTAGTTCATAAACCACCAGTCAGTATCTGGGAGCACCTTGGGAAAGGTTTCGTACGCGAGCTTCCAGAGGCGCTCGCGAAGCCCGTCTGACGAGCGCACAAGCTTGAATAAAAGGTTTCCGAGCACAGGATAGGTATTGATGCTCAGAAAGATACTTCGATTTCTTGAGGTCATCGCCGCAAAAACTGCCGACTACAGGATCGGCCGAAGCAAAATCTGCTATCCGAGGTCTGCCGCAATCTTTGCCGACAGGAGGCAAAGTGGGATTCCGCCGCCGGGATGCGCGCTTCCGCCCACAAAAAAGAGGTTGGGAATCTGGCGGTGGAAGTTGGGGTGGCGCAGGAAGGCCGCCATCGCGTTGTTGCTGGAAGCGCCGTAAAGGGCTCCGCGGTCGCTGCCCGTACGCGACTGAATGGTCGGTGGATCGAGCACCTCCTCGACCTCGATGAACGGCGCTACGTCGACACCCAGCGCCCGCTCGATCTTGGCCAGCACCGAAGCCCGCGCCGTGTCCCGCCATGCCGCCCAATCTTGGCCGTAGTCGGCCGGAGCGTTGATCATGACGAACCAGTTTTCACCTCCGGCCGGGGCCTCGCCCTCGAGGTCCTTTGAGGTGATGTGGATGTAGACCGTCGGGTCGCTGTGAAGGGTTTTGTGCTCAAAGAGGTCGCGAAACTCGGCCTCGTAGTCGTTGGCAAAAAGAATGTTGTGCAGGTCGAGCTCGGGGAATTCGCGGCGCACTCCCCAGTAAAAAATAAGGGCCGAAGAGGAGCGCTCCTGGCTGAGGGTCTTTTCGGGCGCCTTGAGGTCGGGAAGCAGGCGGCGGTAGGTCGGCGTGACGTCCATGTTGCTGACCACGACGTCGGCGGGGAGCTCGGTTCCGCCCACCAAAAGGCCCGTGGCGCGACGGTTCTCGACGAGGATGCGCTTGACGCGTTGGCCGTAGTGAAACTGAACGCCCTGGCGCTCGGCAAGCGCTACGAGCGATTCGGTGATGGCGACCATTCCGCCGTAGGGAACAAAGGTTCCGAAGCCAAATTCAAGGTGCGGAATCATCGCCAGCGTGCCCGGAGCCTGGTAGGGCGTTGAGCCGTTGTAGGTCGCAAAGCGGTCAAAGAGCTGCACCATTTTGGGGCTGCGAAAGCGCTGGGCGTGAACCGCGTGCATGGTCTGCGTCAGCTTCAGGCTGGGCAGAGCCGCCAAGGCCGGCAATGCATCGCGCCGCAGGTAGGTCGAGGCTTTGTGCAGGGAGCGCTCCAAAAAAAGTCCTTTGGTGGCCTCGTACTGGCGGCGGGCCAGGTCGAGGTGGGCACGCACGTGCTTGGCGGGCTCGCCTAGGACGCGCTCGGCTTCGGCAGCAAATTCCGCGGGGTCACTGTGGGCAGTCAGGCGGGTGCCGTCGTCCCAGAAGTAGCGGCACTCCTCGGTCTTTTTGAGGTAGTTGAAGTGGTCGCGCGGATCCTCGCCGCAGAGCGTGAACAGCTCGTCGACCAAAAACGGAAGGGTAAAGAGTGAGGGACCCGCGTCAAAACGGTAGTCGCCAAGTTGAAACTGGCTGAGCTTGCCGCCCGGGTAGCTGTTGGCCTCGTGGACGTGCACCGCATAGCCCTTGCGGGCCCAGCGGATGGCTGAGGCGATTCCGGCGATTCCGGCGCCTACTATGCGCGCGGTGGGTTGCTGTGCTTCCATTGGTCAATGGCGCGGCGGACGCTGCCGTGCTCGAGTAGCAACGCGCGGGCCTCAGAATCGTTCAGTCCGGTACCCTCGGCGACCATGCGCGTGCCGCGCTCCACGAGTTTGTGGTTGCTCAGCTGCATGTCGACCATACGCGAGCCCTTTACGCGGCCCAGGCGAATCATCACCGTGGTGGTGAGCATGTTGAGCAGCAGTTTTTGGGCGGTTCCGGACTTCATTCGGGTGCTTCCAGTCACGAATTCGGGGCCCACCACCGCGACAACGGGGTATTCGGCGGCCGCAGCGACGGCGGAATCGGGGTTACAAACTATGCAGCCAGTGAGGCACCCGGCGGCGCGGGCCTGATTGAGTCCTCCCACCACGTAGGGGGTGCGTCCGCTGGCGGCGATACCGACCACGGTGTCGAGGGGCTCGATGCGGTGCTCTTGCAGGTCAATCCAGGCCTGGGCGGGGTCGTCCTCGGCAAATTCCACGGCCTTGCGAATGGCTCCGTCGCCCCCGGCGATGATTCCGACGACCATTCCGTGCGGAACTCCATACGTAGGCGGGCATTCTGAGGCGTCGACAATTCCGAGGCGGCCTGAGGTTCCGGCCCCGATGTAAAAGAGGCGTCCGCCCTGCTGCATGCGCGGTACGAGCTGCTCGACCAAGGCCTCGAGCGCGGGGATCGCTTCCCCCACGGCCTCGGGCACGCGCCGATCTTCGGCGTTGATGCCCTCGAGGAGCTGGCGCACGGTCCAGGTCTCGAGGTGGTCGTGGTTGCTGGGGCTTTCGGTGATCATGGCCGTAAATCTAGTGCTTGTGCAGCACCGCCACGTAGTAGCCGTCGCTGTGCGGGTGTTCGGGGCTGATGCGGACTTCTTCGCGGAGCGTGTACGCTCCGTTCTTTTCGTCGATAAAGCGGCGGACTTGGTCCTCGTTCTCGCTGCGCAAAATGCTGCAGGTGGCGTACACGAGGGTTCCGCCGGGCTGAAGCGCTTCGGAATAGTCGCGCAGAATGCCGTACTGCGTTTCGCGGGTGCGCTCGAGGTGCTCGGGCTGAAGCTTCCACTTGGTGTCTACGTCGCGGCGGATGACCCCGGTCCCGCTGCAGGGCACGTCCAAAAGCATTTTGTTGGCCCAACCACCGTGGCGCTGCACGTCGCGGGGCGAGCGAATGAGTTCCGTGCGGAGGCCATTGACGCCAGCGCGAAGGGCGCGCTTTTCGGCTTCGCCGAGCTTGTAGGCCTCGACGTCCATGCAGCGTAGTTCAGCTTGGTTGCCTGCGAGGGCTGCGGCGTGCAGGGCCTTGCCTCCGGCTCCGCTGCACCCGTCCAGAATGCGGTCGCCCGGCTGGGGATCGAGGTAGGCGGCGATGCGCTGCGATCCGCCGTCGTGCACTTCGTACCAGCCATCTTTAAAGCTCTCGAGGTGCTGAAGTCGGGGGCGCTTGGCCAGCACCAGGGCATCGGGAGCCACGTCGCTCAGCGCGGCTTCGACCCCTTCTGCGGTGAGGCGCTCGAGCACAGCTTCGCGATTCGTCTTCAGGGTGTTGGCCCGAAGTACGACGTGGGCAGGTCGGTTGAGCGCGGTGGCGAGCACCGGCCAGTCTGCACCTAGTTCTGCGGACGCGCGTTCCGCAAACCACGGCGCGTAGCTCTGGGCGAGGGCCACGTCGAGGTCGGCGGGCACGTTCATGCCCTCGGTGCGCCAGGTCCAGTAGGTATCAAAAAGTTCTTTGAGTTGCTTGCGCTTGACGACGGGTTCTGTGCCGTGAAGGTGCCAGATGAGGCCCCACCAGCGCACGAGTTCATAGCTGTGTTCGGCCACAAAGGCCCGGTCGCGGGCGCCCCAGCGCTTGTTGGCGCGCAGCACTTGGTCGACCACGCGGTCGGCGTACAGGCGCTGGCCAAAGGTCCGCTCGAGGACTTCGAGCACCCCAGCGACGAGGTTGGGGTGCGGAATCACGACTTTTGGGATTGAAGCGCGTACAATTCGGCATAAAGGCCGGGCTGCGTAACGAGCTCGCTGTGGCTGCCTTGCTGCACGACCTGGCCGTTGTCGAGCACAATGATGCGGTCCGCCAAGTGAACGCAGCTGAGGCGCTGGGTGATGAGCACGGCGGTCATTCCTTCGAGGCGCGCCTTCAGGTTGCTGAGAATCGTTACCTCGGTTTCGGTGTCTACGGCGCTCAGGGCGTCGTCAAACAATAGCACGGGAGGGTGCTTCATCAGGGCGCGCGCAATGCTGACTCGCTGCTTTTGTCCGCCCGAAAGGGTTACGCCGCGCTCGCCGACAATCGTGTCAAAGCCTTGCGGAAACCCACGAATGTCGTCGGCCACGTCCGCCAGCTCGGCCTGGCGCTCGACTTCAGCGCGGTCGGCATTGAGGCTGCCAAAGGCGATGTTGTCGGCGATGGAATCGCTGAAGAGAAAGGGGTCCTGAGGCACGGTTCCGACCGACGCCCGAAGTGCCTGAACGTCCCACTGGCGCAGATCTACGCCGTCAAGGAGCACGCGGCCCGAGGTCGGATCCATGAGGCGGTTCATCAGTCCCACGAGGCTGGATTTTCCGGACCCCGTGCGCCCCACCACCACAACCGTCTCACCGGGATGAACCGTGAACGAGACGTCGCGCAGCGCTTGGATTCCGCTATCGGGATAGGTGTAGGAAACGTTTTCAAACGTCCAAGCACCCCGAACCGACGCGTTGTGGGCGCCCTCAGGCGTCGCGACCGCCGGAACCACCGTCAAAAAGTCGTTAATGCGCTCCATCGAGGCCTCGGCGCGCTGGATCAGACTCATCACCCAGCCAATGCTGGCAATAGGCCAGGTCAACAGGCCAACGTAGTAGACGAATTCTGCGATGACGCCCGGACTCAAGCGACCTTCGATGACACCCTCACCGCCGATCCACACTGTGAGTACAGTGCTGAGGCCCACGAGGAGCATCATCAGCGGCGCAAACAGCGCGTTAACACGGTAGAGCCCGCGGTTGAGCGCGTAGCTCTGCGCCGCGCTCTCTGCGTAGCGCTCGGTTTGCTCGGATTCAAGGCTGTAGACTTTGAGCACGCGAACTCCGCTAAAGGTCTCTTGAGCGAGCGTACTAATGGCGGACTGCTGCTGCTGGACCGCATGGCTGCGCTGGTTAATGAGCGTCGAAACCCGGTAAATAGCCCACACGAGCACGGGCATCGGAGCCAATGTGATCCAGCTCAACTTCGCGTCAACCTGAAACATAAACACCAGGGTTAGGCCCGTCGAAAAGGTGGTATTGATGGTGTACATGACCCCAGGGCCGAGGTACATCCGCACGCGGCTGACGTCTTCGCTAATACGATTCATCAAGTCGCCCGTGGCGTTGCGGCGGTAAAATGTTTGATCCAGCGCTTGGTAGTGGTCGTAGATGTCGTTTTTGAGGTCAAACTCTATGCGGCGCGACATCACGATCAGGGTTTGGCGCATGAGAAAGGTGAAGGCTCCGCGAAGGGCGCTCAGAAGCAGAATTAAGGCGGAATATCCGAGAAGAGAGCGCATCAATTCTGATGCATCACTCTGGTCCTTAAGTGCTTGCGATACCGTGTCGAATGCTTCGCGAATGTAGATCGCCGGGTAGACGGCAAACATTGCCGAAGCGATGACAAAGAGTACGCCTCCCGAAAAATGCCAGGGATAGCGAAGAAAATAGGGGTTCAGGGACCAAAGGGCGCGCACAGGGCAAAGGTACGACTAGGCCGGGCGGGCGTTTGTACCTTTAGGGCTATGTTTTCGGCTCCGTCCCAACCCGTTATCGCTGTCGTAGGCCTTGGCTACGTCGGCTTGCCCTTGGCTTTAGCTCTGTCGCGCGAGTTCCGCGTGGTCGGTTTTGACATCAACACGTCACGCGTCGACGAGCTCAACCGCGGCGAAGACCACACCCTCGAGGCCGACCCAGCAGACCTTTCGGCCGCATTGGGTCGCGAGTTGCGCTTCAGTGCTGATACTTCGTCACTTCGCGAGGCAAATGTGTACATCGTGACGGTTCCGACGCCCATCGACCAGTTCAAGGCCCCCGACCTCAAGCCTTTGCTCGCTGCTTCTGCAACCATCGGGGCCGTGCTTAAGTCCGGCGACGTCGTCATTTACGAGTCCACGACCTACCCCGGCTGCACCGAAGAAGACTGCGTACCCGTACTCGAGCGAGCGTCTGGGCTGAAGTTCAACGTCGACTTTTACTGCGGATATAGCCCCGAGCGCATCAATCCGGGCGACAAGGTCAACACGCTTGAAACCATTAAAAAGGTAACCAGCGGTAGCACGCCCGAGTCCGCCGCATTTGTAGATGGAATCTACCGCCGCATCGTCAAAGCCGGAACCCACCTAGCCCCCAGCATCAAGGTGGCCGAGGCATCCAAGGCAATCGAAAACGCCCAGCGCGACGTCAACATTTCGTTTGTCAACGAGCTCGCCCTCATTTTTGACCGCCTCGGAATCGACACCCGCGACGTGCTCGAAGCCGCCGGAACCAAGTGGAACTTTTTGAAGTACAGCCCCGGCCTCGTGGGCGGGCACTGCATCGGAGTCGACCCCTACTACCTCGCCCACACGGCGCAGAGCGTCGGATCCCACCCCCAGGTGATTTTGAGCGGACGCCGTGTCAACGACTCGATGGGAATGTTTGTGGCCAATAAGGTCGTGAAGTTGATGATCGGTAACGGCCTCGCGGTCCATGGCAGTAAGGTGCTCGTCCTCGGCGTGACCTTCAAAGAGAACTGCCCCGACATTCGCAACACCCGCGTGGTTGACATTGTCGCGGAACTCCAGCAGTTCGGCATGCACGTCGACATCTTTGACCCTTGGGCTGACCCCGCTGAGGTGCAGCACGAGTACGGAATTCAGCTCGCCGATTCCCCCGGTCAAGGTTACCACGCCGTAGTCCTCGCCGTTGCCCACGAACAATTTACCTCGCTGCGCCGCGACCAACTTGGTCTGCTGGACGACGGAATCATCTTCGACACCAAAGCCCTTTGGCCGCGTGAGATGGTGAACGGTCGGCTGTAGCTCGTTGGCTTCTTGCGCTTCGCGCTAGGGCCGCTGCGCGGCTAGGGCTGCTGCGTAGCTAAATTCTCCAAACGGATATTTTCTTCAACTAATTGATTTATTAGTATATAGCCGTTTCGCGCATCGAGAGAAAAAGTAAAATCCGGTTATATCCGAACAGCGGGCGACAAGCAACTAGTTACCAGTGACCATAGTCGCGCCCATCAGGTCTGCAGCACCCCCGGGTTGTAGGCCCGCTCGATCGGAGACTGATTGGCGGCCTCAATTCCCATTGAAAGCACGGTGCGCGTTTCAAGGGGGTCGATAATGGCGTCGATCCAGAGGCGGGCGGCGGCGTAGTACGGACTCATTTGGGCCTCGTAGCGTGCGCGGATGCGCTGAAGCAGCTCTTGCTCGGCCTCAGGGGTCATGTCGGCCGTGCGGGCCTTTTCGATCTGAAGCAGCACTTTGGCAGCCTGATCGCCGCCCATTACGGCGATCTTGGCCGTGGGCCATGCGACGATGAGGCGCGGATCGTAGGCTTTTCCGCACATGGCGTAGTTGCCTGCTCCGAACGAGTGGCCTGTGATCACCGTGAATTTCGGAACCACACTGTTGGCAACGGCGTTGACCATTTTGGCTCCGTCCTTGATGATTCCGCCGTGCTCTGAGCGCGAACCCACCATGAATCCGGTCACGTCTTGCAAGAAGACGAGCGGAATTTTTTTCTGGTTGCAGTTCGCTATGAAGCGCGCGGCCTTGTCGGCGCTGTCTGAGTAGATGACGCCGCCGATCTGCATTTCGCCCTTGCCCGACTTGACCACTTGGCGCTCGTTGGCGACGATTCCGACCGCCCAGCCGTCGATGCGGGCGTAGGTCGTGATGATGGTTTTGCCGTAGTCAGCCTTGTACTCGATCATCGAGTCGGCGTCGACCAGGCACTCAAGCAGTGCGCGCACCGGGTAGGGCTTGCCGTCGACGGGCATGCGCTCGTAGACTTTTTCGGGGGCCACGGCCGGAGCCTGCGGCGCCACGCGGTCAAATCCTGCGGTGGGCCGGGTACCCAGCTTGTCCACGAGTCCGCGCAGCGTGCGCAGCGCATCGTCGTCATCCTTGGCCTTGTAGTCGCACACGCCACTGATTTGGGTGTGGGTGGTGGCTCCGCCGAGGGTTTCGTTGTCAATTTCTTCGCCGATGGCGGCTTTGACGAGGTAGCTTCCAGCCAAAAAGATGCTGCCGGTGCCCTCGACGATGAGGGCCTCGTCGCTCATGATGGGCAGGTAGGCTCCGCCGGCCACGCAGGATCCCATAACGGCCGACAGCTGCGGAATCCCAAGACTGCTCATCACCGCGTTGTTGCGAAAAATTCGCCCAAAGTGCTCTTTGTCTGGGAAAATCTCGTCCTGCATCGGCAGGTATACGCCCGCGGAATCCACCAAATAAAGAATCGGAATCCGGTTCTCCATCGCGATTTCTTGGGCGCGCAGGTTCTTTTTGCCGGTCATCGGGAACCATGCCCCCGCCTTCACCGTCGGGTCGTTCGCCACCACCATACACGTGCGGCCGGCGATGCGCCCAAGAACGACCACCACTCCCGCAGAGGGACATCCCCCGTGCTCAGCATACATTCCGTCGGCCGCGAACGCACCTATTTCAACTTGGGGGGCGTCGGAATCCAGCAAACGCTTGACCCGCTCACGAGCGCTCAGCTTGCCTTGCTCGGCGAGTTTCTCGTGCCGCTTTTTGCCTCCACCCTGGGCAACTTCGCTCCAACGGCGGTGGCACTCAGCCACTAAGAGTTTGAGTTCGTCTGCGTTGCGTTCCGTTTTGAGGTCGAGAGCCATGTCTGGTTTGGATTCAGGGGTGTGAACCCGAAGGTAGGCTTGAACTGCGTCCTAAGCCAAGTGCACACCTAGTTCCAAGCCCATTCATTCGGGTATAACCGGATTTTACTTTTTCTCTGCGCACTCGAAACAGCTATATATCAATAAATCAATTTATTAGATAAAATAACCGTTTGGAGAAATTAGGTGCGAAGCAGCCCTAGCCGCGCAGCGGCCCTAGCGCAAAGCGCAAAGCCAACGAGCCAATCTCAGCCAATCTTGCCAACCGCGCTAGTAGCTCATCCGCCACTCCGCCACCCGCGCCCACAGCTCCTCCTCGTTCGGAACCGCATCGCTCAGGTAGAGCATAAGCCGAATTCCGCCCGGAACCTTTTGGTAGAGCAGCGCATCAGGCTTGCCGTCGCCCATCAGATCGCCGCTCCAGTATACTTCGGGCGGGCACGACGACAGGCTGTCAACCACCGGAGCCAACGTGTCAAGCTGCGCCCAATTTCGGTCGCCCATCCGATGGCCCAGAATGAGTTGATAGTCGCGAAGCTCAGGGCAGTCCACGCCCACACCCTGTACCGCGCCCGTAGCGAAGAGCACGTAGTTGCCCCGGTACATTTTGTCGCGTGCGGTAATCGACCCGAGGTCCGCTTGGCCTCCGGGCATCAGTACCGCGGAACCTTCGCGCACCAAACCCAAGTCGGCGCTATCGAGGCGCACGGGACTGCCAAACAAAAAGTGGCTTCCCTGCTCGCGGTTTGTGCGAATGTCGAACTCGAGGCCTCCGCTCCCCGACGGGAACTCACTGAGTTCTGCCTTGACCCGCACGGGACGCAGCTTCCACATGCCCTCCACATCGTAGATTCCGTACCAGTAGAGCGACAAATCCAAGCCCCGAATGTCGCCGGTATAGTTGAAGGCTTCGGTCGCCACTTGGTAGCGGCGCTGCTTGATGGCCTCCACCCGCTTGCGCACCTCGCCCACTGGCCCGCCCTCTTCAAGCCACACCAGTAATGAATCGCGCTTGAGACCCATCGGAGTGCGCAGCATTCGGCCCGTCAGGCTGTCGGCTGGCCAAGACCACGTTCGGGCGGCCCATTCAATGCGAATTAACTGGTTGTCGCTGAGCTGGTCCCAGCGCTCGGCACGGTCCGCACGCACCGCGGCAGTATCCACGGGCTGCGCCATAAGACCAGCGAATAACGAGAAACAAGCAACCAGTAACCTTATGCGCATGGCGCTTATGCTTTGTTGCGCTTTCGGTACCAATCCCAACCGTAGTACAGCGCCACCAAAATGGCAAACGGAATCAAGTAGCTGCGCGGCTTGCCCTCGCCGTGCACCACGGTAAAGAGGCGATCCTTGCGAATTTTATCGAGTCCGCTCACGAAGGAATCCATGCTCCAAAAAATGAATACCGGCTTGCCGACCACGTGGTCCTCGGGCACAAAACCCCAGTAGCGGCTGTCCCAGGAATTGTGGCGGTTGTCGCCCATCATCCAGTAGTAGTCCATCGCAAAGGTGTAGCTCGTCACGGGCTCGCCGTCAAGCAGAAAGCGTTCGCCTTCAGGGCCTTGCTCGCGCACCAACTCGCGCCCCTCGTAGGCGTTGATGGCGTGTTCGTACTTGAGGTAGGTTCCGTAGTTCAGCTCGACGGTGCTTCCTTTGGACGGAATCCAAAGAGGGCCATAGTTGTCACGGGTCCAAGCATATACGACCGTATCGCTGTGGCCGCCCATGGGATTGGGAAACATGAGGGCTCCGCCCACAAAATTCGCGTAGTACCACTGAAGGGCCTCGGGCGTCCCGGCCGTGAACGTCGTGTCGCCAGCCAATGCGTCCATCACAAACATGGTGTCAAGGTTGGGCATCTTCGCGAAGTCCGAGAGCGACTCATTCGGAATCGTCACCACGTACTCCGTCTCTGTGATTTGAAGGACGTCGCTGACATTCTGGTTGTTGACCGTCATGTTGGTCACGTAGTTGATGTCAAAGTCCTTCTTGAGTTGGCGTGCGCTAAACCCTTGACCGGGCAGCGTGCGAACGTAGTAGCTGAACTGGGCGTTGCTCCGCTCTGGGAACTCGACTGCCTTGCTGTCCACATAGACTTGGCCGTGGCGCACCTCAATCGTATCGCCTGGAACCCCCATGCAGCGCTTCACGTAGTGGTCCTTCTTGTCGGCGGGACGACCGGGATCCTGAGGGAAGTTGAACACCACCGCATCTCCGCGCTCCACGCTGGCAAGGCCCGGAAGGCGCAGGTAGGGCAGCTGAATCCACGTCAAGTAGCTCGGCACGTTGGCAAACGGGATCACGTTGTGCATCAGCGGAATGCTCAGAGGGGTGTTGGGCATGCGCAACCCGTAGGCCACCTTGCTGACGACGAGGTAGTCGCCCACCATAAGCGACTTTTCCATCGACGACGTGGGGATGTTAAACGCTTCAAACGTCATCATGCGGATGGTACCTGCCGCGACGACCGCCCAAAGGACGTGGTTCACCCAGAGCGGCATGCGGCGGCGGATCTCGTCGTTGCTGCGGGTTCCGCGCTCGAGCTTGGCCGTGTAGTTCAGGTAGCCGAGGTAGAGTCCGCCCGTGGCCGCGGTCAAAAAGATGTGCTTGTTCTGGCGAAACCCAAACATGTGAAGCGTTTCGTAGGACAGCACCAAAGCCATAGCGTTATCCACCACCGGGATGTAGGCCAAAATCGTCCACCACCAGGGGCGGTCGGCTACTTGGGTCCAGATGTAGGTGCGGTACACGGGTACGAAGGCCTTCCAGGTCGGAATTCCGGCCGCCGCGAAAAAGCGCCAGGTAATGGCTGATCCGTAAAGATTGAGAAGAAGGTAGTAGAGTAGGTATTCCATAATCATTTAAACCGCTTAACGCGCGTCTTGGCCCGACTCAGGTCGAAGCCATGAGGCATAAATTCCGTAGTTTTTGGCGATGCGCTCGACCTCGCCGGCCATCAGCTCTGGGGTGATGTCCTTGACTTTTTTGGCCGGAACTCCCGCAAAGACCGAGCCCGCCGGTACGTGTGTGCCCTCGGTGAGTACTGCTCCGGCGGCGACGATGCTGCCCGATTCTACGACACATCGGTCCATGACGATGGCCCCCATTCCGATTAGGACCCGATCGTGCAGGGTGCAGCCGTGCACGGTCGCGCCGTGGCCAACGCTGACTTGGTTACCAATGGTGGTGCCGTGCTTTTGGTAGGTTCCGTGAATAACGGCCCCGTCTTGAATGTTGACCTCGTTGCCGATGCGAATGAAGTTGACGTCGCCGCGCACCACCGCATTAAACCAAATGGAGCAGCCCTCGCCCATCGACACGTCGCCCACCACCGTGCAGTTGGGCGCCAAAAAGGTCGACTCGGGAATCTGGGGATGTAGCCCGCGCACGGGCAAAATCAAGGCTCGCATGCCCGAATTTACGCCGGAACGACGTCGTCGACCAGCGTCGGTAGCATACGCTGCAGAATATTCTTAATGCCCTGCTGTAGCGTGAGCGTGCTCGACGGACAGCCCGCGCAGGCGCCCTGGAGTTGCACCTTCACAATTTTGTTCTCGTACCCCGCGAACACGATGTTGCCTCCGTCTTGGGCAACTGCGGGCTTCACGTACTCCTCGAGGATTTCGATAATGCGGGATTCGATGCCGTCTACGGCATAGGCGGGGGCGTCTGCCTCATCACCCGACACTTCGGCTTTTTTCTGGGGCGGAACCGCGGTCAGCACCGCCTTGCCCTCTTGAATATGAGCCAGGATAAACTGGCGAAGCTCTTGGGTCACGGCGTCCCACTCGACCACGTTGAACTTCTCGACCGCGATAAAATTGGTCGAAATGAACACGTTCTTGACGAACGGAAAATTGAACAGCGCCGCGGCAAGCGGGCTGATTTGGGCCTC
Organism: uncultured Schleiferiaceae bacterium; assembly: GCA_965657195.1. Lineage (GTDB taxonomy): Bacteria > Bacteroidota > Bacteroidia > Flavobacteriales > Schleiferiaceae > TMED14. The sequence continues at coordinate 1,692 of CBFHNK010000001.1, read as the reverse complement.
TTCAATGTTGGCGAATTCCACGTGGTCGACGTCGATCAGGCGCTTGTTGGCCACGAACTTCATTACCCCGGGATTCGGCGTCATTTCGGCATAAACGGATACGGGTACGCGCTGAATTTCCATAGGATTGCAAAGGTACGACTTGGTACCTTTGGGGCTTGAATAATTCACATACCGTGCCGCACATGCTGTCCCGCGTCAATCCGACCCAAACCAAGGCCTGGAAGGCCCTCGAAGCCCACGCCGCCGCCACCTCTGACCGCCACCTGCGCGATCTTTTTGCCGCCGACCCCGCCCGCTTTGACCGCATGCACGTGCGCTTGGACGATCTGTTGCTCTTTGACTACGCCAAGCACCGCGTGGACGAAACCACCCTTGACCTACTGGCCCAGCTCTTTGGAGAATGCGGTGTAGCTGAAGGCTTTCGTTCGCAACTCAACGGCGCAGCTATCAACGAAACCGAGGGCCGCGCGGTGCTCCACACCGCGCTCCGCTCCAGCTCGACTGAAGCCCTGCTCGTCGACGGCCAGGATGTGCGCCCCTTGATCGCCCGCGAACGCGAGCGCATGCTCGAATTTGCTGAAGCCGTCCGCAACGGCGACGTCCGTTCCGCATCCGGAGAAAAATTCAAGCACGTCGTCAACATCGGCATTGGCGGTAGCGACCTCGGGCCCCGCATGTCTGTTGAGGCCCTCAAACCCTTTGCCCACCGCGGAATCCAGATGCACTTCGTCGCCAACGTCGACGGCGCAGACCTGCACGAGACCCTTCAGCTCGTCGACCCGGCCCGCACGCTCTTTTTGGTGGCGTCCAAGACCTTCACCACCCAAGAAACCATGGCGAACGCCGAGGCCGCGCGCACGTGGCTCGTACAGCACCTAGGCGACCCCGGTGTGGTGGCCGACCACTTTGCGGCATTGAGCACCAACCTCGCCAAGGTCGAAGCCTTCGGGATCAGCGCCGAACGCACCTTCGGATTCTGGGATTGGGTCGGAGGCCGCTACAGCGTATGGAGCAGCATCGGGCTTCCGCTTGCCATTGCCATTGGGGCTGAGGGATTCCGCGCCTTTTTGGCCGGAGCGGAGCGCATTGACCGCCACGCCGCCGAGGCTCCGTTCCGCCAAAATATTCCGTGGCTTATGGCCGCGCTGGGGATTTGGTACCGCAACTTCTTGGGTGCCGCAACGCACGCCGTACTGCCCTACGACCAGTACCTGCACCGCTTCGCCGCGTTCTTGCAGCAAATGGACATGGAATCTAACGGAAAGTACCTGGACCGAAGCGGCCAGCGCGTCACCTATGCGACCGGACCGGTGGTATGGGGCGAACCCGGAACCAACGGACAGCACGCCTTCTACCAACTTATTCATCAGGGAACCGAATTGATTCCGAGCGACTTTATCGCTTCGGTGGTTCCGCAGCATCCGCTGCACGCGCACCACGCCAAACTACTGAGTAATTTTTTGGCACAGACCGAATCGCTGATGATGGGACGCCCCGAGGCCAACAGCCCGTTCCGCGTGTTTGAAGGCAACCGCCCAACCTCTACCCTGCTGTTTGACGCCCTAACGCCCGAAGCCCTCGGAGCACTGATCGCGATGTACGAGCACAAGGTATTCGCCCAAGGCGTCGTGTGGAATGTGTTCAGCTACGACCAGTGGGGCGTAGAGCTCGGAAAAGAAATGGCAAACG